>NZ_JBMIRS010000071.1:0-40239 GCF_049198005.1 Paracidovorax sp. MALMAid1276
AGGAAAGTCAATGAAATCAACGGTCTACCCAGACCACCCCCGCGCCAGTGCTAGCTTTGCGTACCGTCACTTATTGCACTGAAAACGAGGAGACCCCCATTGGCAGCCTCGATCAAGAGAGTACAGCGGGCATCACCGCGACGCGGCTGTGGAGTGTGATGCGACGCTTTTTCACAAAGGTCGCCGAAGTCATCGGCTACTTCTTCGCGCCCACGATCCTGGGCGGGGCGGATGCGGCCAATCCGGTGATCTGCAAGGAGGTCTTCGGGCCGGTCCTCGCGGTCATGCCCTTCGAAGACGACGACGAGGTCCTCGCCCTGGCCAACGATTCGGAGTTCGGGCTGGCCGCGGGGGTGTGGACCAAGGACTTCCGGCGCGCGCACCTGATGGCGCGGCGGCTCGAGGCGGGAACGGTCTGGCTCAACACCTACCGCACGCTGGCCTTCAATTCGCCCTTCGGCGGCTACAAGTCCAGCGGAATCGGGCGCGTCAACGGCACCGAGGCCGTGAACCACTACCTGCAGACCAAGAGCGTCTGGTGCGAGCTCGGCGACGAGGTGCGCGACCCGTTCGCCTTCAAGGCCTAGGCACCCTCCCGGCCGCACAGCCACAGATCCATCGCATAGGAGCCACGATGAGAGGTGTCGTATTTCCCGGGAACCGCAAGATCGAGTACCTCGAGGTGCCGGACCCGACGCCCGGGCCGCTGGACGTCGTCATCGAGATGAAGGCGTCCGGCATGTGCGGCACCGACCTGCAGAACTACCGCAGGCCGCTGGACCAGCCTGCCTACATGCCATCGCTGATCGGCCGCCCGCCCATCGCCGGCCACGAGCCCGCGGGCATCGTCTGCGCGGTCGGTTCGGCCGTGCCGGCGCAGCTCGCGCGGGTCGGGCAGCGGGTCATGGTGCACCACTACCAGGGCTGCAACGCCTGCGCGCACTGCCGCACCGGCTGGCAGCAGCTGTGCCGCAACGTCCAGCCGATGGTGCGCGTGTACGGCAACAACGACGACGGCGGCCACGCGCCCTACCTGAAGGTGCCGGCGAACACCGTGGTCACGCTGCCGGATTCGCTGAGCTTCGAGGCCGGCGCGGCGATCGCCTGCGGAACCGGCACCGCCTACCAGGCGCTGCGGCGCATGCACCTGTCCGCGGCAGACACCATCGCCATCTTCGGGCAGGGGCCCGTCGGCCTGTCGGCCACGCAGTTCGCGCGGGCCATGAATGCGCGCGTCATCGCCATCGACACGAACGAGCAGCGGCTCGAGCACGCACGCCGACTGGGCGCCGACGTGGCCTTCGCCCCGTCGGGCGACGGCGATGTCGCAGAAGCCATCCTGGAGCTGACCGGCGGGCAGGGCGTCGACAAGTCGCTGGAGACCTCGGGGGCGGCATCCGCGCGCAGCGCGGCCATCCGTGCGGCCAAGACCTGGGGGACCTGCTGCTTCGTCGGCGAGGGCGGCGAGGTGCGCATCAACGTCAGTCCGGAGCTGCTGCGCCGCCAGATGACGGTCATGGGGTCGTGGACGTTCTCGACGACCGGCCAGGCCGAGTGCGCCGCCTTCGTCGCCGCCAAGGGGCTCGACGTCGGCCAGCTGTACACCCACCGCTGGACGCTGGACCGGGCCGAGGAGGCCTACCGGCTGTTCGACCAGGGCGTGGGCGGCAAGGGCGTGTTCCTGCTCTGATGGCGGCGGGGCGCCGGTACCGGGGGCGTATGCGGGCCACGGCCCGGCGCACGGGCCCGTCCGGTCGCCGGCATGCGCGCCGACGCGACGCGGTCCCGGCTCAGGCCTCCAGCGGCCGCTCGCTGAAGCGCATCGAGAAGTCGACGGCCGTCACGTCCTTGATCAGCGCGCCCACGGAGATGCGGTCGACGCCGGTCTCCGCGTAGGCCCGCAGCGTCTCGAAGGTGACGCCGCCGGAGACCTCCAGGCTGCAGCGGCCCTGGGCCAGCCGCACCGCTTCACGGACGGTCTCCAGGGGCATGTTGTCCAGCAGCACCATGTCCACGCCCGCGTCGAGCGCTTCCTGCAACTGCCGCAGCGTCTCGACCTCCACCTGGATGAAGGCCACGCGGCCCTTGAGCGCCTGCGCCGCGCGGAACGCGGCCGTCAGGCCGCCCGCTGCCGCGATGTGGTTCTCCTTGATCAGGACGGCGTCGTACAGGCCCATCCGGTGGTTCTGGCCGCCGCCGCAGCGCACGGCGTACTTTTGCGCGGCGCGCAGGCCGGGGATGGTCTTGCGCGTATCTAGGACGGCCGCGCGCGTGCCTTCGACCACCTTGACATAGCGGGCGGTCTTGGTCGCCACGCCGCTGAGCGTCTGCAGGAAATTCAGGCAGGTGCGCTCCGCGGTGAGGAGCTCGCGCGCCACGCCTTCGATCACCACGACGGCCTGCCCGGGCACGCAGGTGCCGCCATCGGGTACGCGCCAGTCGGCCCGCGCCGTCGGCGCCAGGCGGTGCAGTATCTCCTCGACCCAGGGCCGGCCGCAGACGACCGCCGCCTGGCGGCACGTGATGGTGGCCGTGGCGCGGGCGGTCGCCGGGACCAGTTCCGCGGTCAGGTCTCCCGGGCCGACATCCTCGTCCAAGGCACGCTCGACGTCCTGGTGCACCTGCTTCAGAAACTCTCTCTCACTCACGTTCAATCCTTTTTGTTCATCCTGGGGAGGCCGCGTCCCGGCGCGGCCGTGCCGCCTGTGCTTGCGTGGGCCGGCGGAGCGCCAGCCACCGGGGCCACCGGCGCCGGAGCATGGCTTGCGGCCTCACCTCGCTCATGCGCGCGACTGGAGGAGACGTTTGCCCGTCGGCCGAACCGGTGCGCACGCACGCACACGCACCGCCATGCGTACACATCGAGTCCGAGTTTACAAAATTATTAGAGACCAAATGATTCTAGGGAAACCCCGTAGGGAAAACCGTTGCCCGGATCAACGTGTGCCCCTAAAATCATAAGGCGACTAACAAAACGGGGCACCGCCAGACGGTGCCCGCATTCCCCGCCATGAACCCCACTGAAACCTCGGCGCCGATCTGGTCAGACTCGCTACTGCTCGGGCATGCGGCGATCGATGGCGAGCACGAGCAACTGGCCGAGCTGATCGAGCGCATGCGGTGCGCCGCCGCGCCCGAGATGGCGCAGGCGCTGGACGCGGTGCTCCAGCATGCGGCCTCGCACTTCGCGGCCGAGAACGAGTTGATGCGCACGACGGCGTTTCCGCCGCGCGACTGCCACATCAGCGAGCACGAAGCGGTGCTGTCCACGCTGCGCGGCGTGCGTGCCCGCCTGGCGCGCGGGGAGGTCGAGGTGGCCCGCCGCGTGGCGGACGAGCTGGCGGCCTGGTTTCCGCCCCACGTCCAGCACCTCGACTCGGCACTCACCCATTGGCTCTGCAAGCTGCAGCACGGCGCCAAGCCCGTGGTGCTGCGCGTGGGCCGAAAGCCCGAGGCCGCCCTGGCCTGCTAGTTCAACCCCCCTGAAGCAACCACCACTAGAGATGAGATGACATCATGATGACTCACGAAGAGAACGAACTGCTTTGCCGCGTCGAAGGCGACGCCCCGATGGGACGCCTGATGCGCCGCCACTGGATGCCCATCTGCCTCGTGGAAGAGGTGATCGAACCCGACGGCACGCCGGTGAAGGCGCGGGCGTTCGGCGAGGACCTTGTGGTCTTCCGCGACAGCGACGGCCGGGTCGGCGTCATGGATGAGTACTGTCCCCACCGTCGCGCGTCGCTGGTCTACGGCCGCAACGAGGAGGGAGGGCTTCGCTGCCTCTACCACGGCTGGAAGATGGACGTCGACGGGAACGTGCTGGAGATGGCTTCCGAGCCGGCTTCGAGCGGCATGGTCGACAAGGTCAAGCACACCGCGTACCCCACCAAGGAATGGGCTGGCATGGTGTGGGCCTACATGGGGCCCAAGGAGACCATGCCCGAATTCCAGCCGCCGCCGTGGGCGCCGACGGCGGACACGCGGGTGAGCATCGCGAAAGTGCTGCTGCCGTGCAACTGGGCGCAGATCCTCGAGGGTGCCATCGACTCCGCGCACAGCTCCAGCCTTCACTCCTCCGACATGGTTCCTGCGCGCGTGGACGGCGCGAAGGCCACGGACAAGACCTGGCTGCGCCCGTCCACCGACAAGGCGCCGCGCATGCAGGTGCAGCGCACCGGCTTCGGCTTCCGCTATGCCGCGCTGCGCCGCCCGATCACGAACGCCGCGGAGAACGACTACGTGCGCTCGACGGTGTTCGTGGCACCGGCCACGGCCCTGATCCCGCCCAACAACCTCTACAACGTGGCCAACATCAACGTGCCGATGGACGACACGAGCACGGCGTTCTATTTCATCGCCTGGGGCCACCCGTCGCAGACGCCGGAGACCGACACCTGGCGCAAGTTCCTGCGCCAGACGGTGGGTGTCGACCTGGACCAGAACTACCGCCCCCTGCGCAACGAGGCGAACAAGTTCTGGCAGGACCGCAACGCCATGAAGGCCGGCAACTTCACGGGCATCACCGGCTTCCCGAACCAGGACGTGGCGATGTGGCTGACCATGGGCGCCATCGCCGACCGCACGCATGACCGTCTGGGCGCCAGCGACTTGGCGATCGTGGAATTCCGCAAGCAGATGCTCGAGGCCGTGCAAGCCTTCGACCAGGGGGCGCCTGCCATCGGCACCGGCGCCGAGGCGGCCACGCCGGCCGTCTGCTCCTTCCAGGCCATCGTCCCCAAGACGACCGACTGGCGCACCTACGAGACCCGCTATGTCTGGCTGGACGGCGAAAACCGTCCCGAGTTCGAACCCTCCTATTCCGTGAAGTCCTGATCCCGTGAGCAAACTCCAACTCTCCGTCGCCATGGGCGACTACGACCGCACCCGCGCGCTGTTCGACGGCCGCGTTCAGATCGACGGCGTCGATCCCGTGTACATGCTCCTCAATCCCGAGGAGATGTTCTTCCGGGCGATGCGTAGCGTCGATTTCGACATCACCGAGCTCTCGTTCTCCAGCTACCTGGTGAAGCACTCGCGGGGCGAGTGCCCTTACATCGCGCTACCGGTGTTTCTCTCGCGGGCGTTCCGGCACACGTCGATCTACGTGCGCAAGGACCGCATCCGCGAGCCGGCCGACCTGAAGGGCAAGCGCATCGGCTTGCCCGAATACCAGCTCACCGCCAACGTGTGGGCGCGCGCGATCCTGCAGGACGACTTCGGCGTGCGCCCCTCCGACGTGACCTGGGTGCGCGGGGGCATCGAGACGCCGGGGCGGCCCGAGAAGGTCAAGCTGCAGCTGCCGGACGACGTCCGGATCGAGCAGGCGCCCGAGGGGGCGACGATCTCGCAGATGCTCGACCGCGGGGAGATCGATGGCTTCATGGCGCCGCGCCCGCCGAGCCGGTCGGCGCTCGCCAACCCGAACATCGGCTGGCTGTTCGACGACCCGACCGCGGTGGCCAAGGACTACTACCGGCGCACGGGCGTGTTCCCGATCATGCACGTGGCGGCCGTCAGGAAGGAACTCGCCGCCAAGCACCCCTGGCTTCCCGCCGCGCTCGTCAAGGCCTTCACCCAGTCCAAGGCCGCCGCGCTGGAGCTGCTGTCGGACACCTCGGCCACCAAGGTCACGCTGCCCTTCGTCGAGGAGCAGCTGCAGGCTGCCCGCGAGGCGATGGGGGACGACTTCTGGTCGTACGGCGTGGCGGCCTCGGCCAGGACGCTGGAGACCTTCGTGCGGGCCCACTACGAGCAGGGCCTGTCATCGCGCCACGTGCCGGTCAGCGAGCTCTTCCACCCCGCGACCTACGAGACCTACAGCATCTGATCCCGCACCACCCACAACTGGAGACACCCACCATGAAGCACAAGATCCCCGCCTGGCTGGTTGGCCTGGCCTGCATCGCCCAACTCGCATTCGGCTCCCTGGCCCATGCCCAGGCCTATCCGAGCCGCGCCATCAAGCTCGTCGTTCCCTATGCCGCCGGCGGCCTTCCCGACACGGTGGCGCGCATCATCGCCAAGTCGCTGGGCGATACGCTGGGGCAGGCGGTCTACGTCGACAACCGGCCCGGTGCGGGTGGCTCGGTCGCCGCCTCCGCGATCCTGCAGTCCCCGGCTGACGGCTACACGCTGCTGGTGACCGATGGGCCGATGCTGTCGATCACGCCGTTGATCAACAAGAAGATCACCTACGACGCGGCCAACGACTTCGTGCCGATCGCCCTCGTCGGCAAGGCCCCGCTGTTCCTCGCCGTCAACGCGAACGTCAAGGCGAACACGCTGGACGAACTCGTCGCGCTGGCCAAGGCGAAGCCAGGGGGCCTCAACTACGGCTCCGCCGGCAACGGCAGCATCCACCACCTGACGATGGAGGCGATGAATGCAAGCCTGGGCATCTCGATGACGCACATTCCGTTCAGGGGCAGCGCCGTCTCGGTCCCCGCGATGATCGGCGGACAGGTGGACATGGTGTTCGCTTCGCCGCCGTCGCTCATGGGCTTCGTCAAGTCGGGCCAGGCGCGCCTTCTGGCCACCAATTCGACGACGCGTTCCCCGCTGGCACCGCAGATGCCTACCCTGGCGGAAAAGATCCCCGGCTTCGATTTCGCATTCACGGTCGCGGTGTTGGCGAAGACCGGTACGCCGAGCGAGGTCATCTCCAAGGTCAATGCCGAGATCAACAGGATCGTGAAGGTCCCCGAGGTCATCGAGCAGCTGCGCACTGCGGGCGTCGACCCGGCGGGCGGAACGCCCGAACAGCTCGCGCGGGCGCTGCGTGCAGAGAAGGCCCAGGTGACCGACGCCGCCGCGCGGGCGCAGCTGAAGGCCGAGTAGTCGCGCGTCATGACGCTCACCACACCCCAAACCCATTCCGACACGCAGATGCCGTTGCGCGTGGCGCGGATCCTCGACGTGGCGCGCGACATCCGCAGCTTCGAGCTGGTACAGCCCGATGGCAGCGAGCTGCCGCCGTTCACGCCGGGATCGCACGTCAAGGTCCAGGCCCCCAATGGCATGCTGCGCAAGTATTCGCTGTGCAACGATCCCGCGGAGCGCCACCGCTACGTCATCGCCGTCAAGCGCGATCCGGAGGGGCAGGGCGGCTCGCTCTCCATGCACGAGGAACTGCATGAGGGCGATACGCTGCCCACGTCGCTGCCTTCGAATGCCTTCCCGCTGGTCGAGAACGCCAAGGGCTACCTCTTCGTCGCGGGCGGCATCGGCATCACCCCGATCCTGTCCATGATCCGCTCGTTCGGCGAACTGCCGCCGGCACCGTGGAAGCTCATCTACCTGACGCGCTTTCCCGAGACTGCGGCCTTCCGCGAGGAGCTCGGCGCCCCCGAGCTCAAGAGCCGCGTGCGGATCCACCACAGCCACGGGGACCCCGCGCGCGCCTTCGACCTCTGGCCGGTGCTGGAGAAGCCCAACACGGCCCACGTGTACTGCTGCGGCCCGCGCGCGCTGATGGAGGCGGTGCGCGACATGACGGGCCACTGGTCGCCGGCCAACGTGCACTTCGAGAGCTTCAACGAGGGCGGGGGCGTGCGGCCCGACGACAAGCCCTTCTTGGTGAAGCTGGCCAGCTCAGGCGCGGCGTTCGAGGTGCCCGTCGGCAAGTCCATCCTGTCGGTCCTCCACGAGCACGGCTGCAACGCGGCGTCCTCGTGCGAGAGCGGCACCTGCGGCACCTGCCGCACGAAGCTGCTGAGCGGCGAGGCCGACCACCGAGACATGGTGCTGCTGCCCGAGGAGATGGACAGCCAGATCATGATCTGCGTCTCCCGGGCCAAGTCCGACGAACTGGTGATCGACCTGTGAACGCCGGCCGCCCACTTCGACTCGGCGTCGCCGGACTCGGCCGCGCCTTCACGCTCATGCTGCCCACGCTCCAGCGCGACGCGCGCGTGCGGCTGGTGGCGGCCTGCGACCCGCGCGAGCCGGCGCGCGAGCGCTTCGCGAGCGACTTCGATGCGCCGGTGTACCCGGACATCGAGGGCCTGGCGTCCAACCCGGACGTCGAGGCGATCTACATCGCCAGCCCGCACCAGTTCCACGCGGAGCAGGCGCGCATCGCCGCCCGGCACGGCAAGCACGTGCTCGTGGAAAAGCCCATGGCGCTGTCCCTCGGCGACTGCAACGCGATGATCCGGGACTGCCGGGACGCCGGCGTGCACCTCATCGTCGGCCACTGCCACAGCTTCGACACGCCGTACCTGCGCGCGCGCGAGATCGCCCTGGGCGGTGAGTTCGGGCGGGTGCGCATGATCCACGCGCTCAACTACACCGACTTCCTCTACCGGCCGCGGCGTCCCGAGGAGCTGCGCACGGAGGAGGGCGGCGGCGTGGTGTTCAGCCAGGCCGCCCACCAGGTCGACATCGTGCGCCTGCTGGCCGGCACGCGGGTCAGCCGGGTGCGCGCGATCACAGGCGACTGGGACCCCAGGCGCCCGACCCAGGGCGCCTATTCGGCCCTGCTGTGGTTCGAGGGCGGGGCGTTCGCCAGCGTCAGCTACAACGGCTACGGGCACTTCGACTCGGACGAATGGTGCGGCTGGATCGGCGAGATGGGCGCCGAGAAGTCGCCCGAGGCGTACGGCGCCGCGCGCCGCAAGCTGGCGACCGTGGGTTCGCCGGAGGAGGAGGCGCGCCTGAAGGCGGCCGGCACCTATGGCGGGCCCGGCTACGTGCCCGCGTCCGCGGGCGCGCCGCCGGCGTGGCACCAGCATTTCGGGCCGGTCGTGGTGTCCTGCGAGCGCGGCGATATCCGTCCGTTGCCCGACAGCGTCTGCGTGTACGGGGACCTCACGAAGGAGCGGCGGCCGCTGGGCCGGCCCGCGGTGCCCCGCTTCGAGGTCATCGACGAACTGTACGAGGCCGTGGTGAACGGGACCGCGCCGCTGCATGACGGCGAATGGGCGCGCTCCACGCTGGAGGTGTGCCTGGCGCTGCTCGAGTCGGCGGGCTCGGGCAAGGACGTGGAGCTGCTGCGCTGAGGCGGCGCCCTTGCGTGCGCCGTGGCGCTCCGCGTGCAGGCCGTGGCCGGAGAAGGCACCGGCGCGTGCGGGCCGCCGGGGGCGGTCCAGGCGCCACGGCCCGCACCTCGCGGCGGCCCGGGTTTCATGGCGCGCCGCGCCAGACCGGGGAGATTCCCATCGATCCAGCCAAAGGGTAGGCCAAGATGCAACCGTCCCACGAGGACCTCAATTTGCTCGTCGTCTTCGAGGCGCTCATGGAGACCCGCAGCGTCTCCAAGGCCGGCGAGCGGCTGCAGCTGAGCCAGCCCTCGATGAGCCACGCGCTGTCGAAGATGCGCAAGGCGTTCGACGACCCCATGTTCGTGCGCGTCAAGAACGAGATGCAGCCGACGGCAAAGGCGCTGGAAGTCGCGGAGCCCATCCGCCAGGCCCTCGAGCTGGCACGCCGCCAGATCTTCTCCAAGGTGGCGCTGGACCTGCGCACCTCGTCGCGCCTGTTCACGATCTGCATGACGGATGTCGGCGAGACCTGCTATCTGCCGATGGTGATCAATGCCGTGCGCAAGCAGGCGCCGTGCGTGCGGCTGCGGACGGTCTCGCCGATCGTGGAGAAGCTGGAGGAGGGGCTGGAATCGGGGGGCGTCGATCTCGCGATCGGGTACTTCCCCGACATTAAGAACGGCGGCGTCTTCCAGCAGCGGCTCCTGCGCAACAGCGGGTTCATGTGCATCACGGGCAACAAGGAATTCGCCGCGCGCGGCGAGCTGGACCTCGCTTCCTTCCAGTCGGCGCTCCACATCGCAGTGCGAACGGAAGGCCGCAGCCAGGAGGTCATCGAGAAGGCCATGGCCGCGATGGGTATCCACCGCAACGTGGTGGCCACGATTCCCCACTACCTCGGCCTGCTGACCATCATCCCGCAGACCGGCCTGACGGCCATCATTCCCATGGACCTCGCCGGCGCGTTCGAGGGCAAGGAAGGCATCGCGGCCCTGCCGCTGCCGTTCGCATCGCCCAGCGTGGAGGTGATCCAGATATGGCACAGGCGCCAGCACGAGGATCCGGCGCACCGCTGGCTGCGGACACTGGTGCGGGACACGCTGCAGAGGCGGGTGCTTGACTAGGAGCGTGCCGTCATGCAGCCGGCCACCTTCCCCACGCGTGCCGCGGGCGGCGCTTCGCTTGTTCCCAGGTCGGCGGGCCAGTCCGCTGGACCGAGCATCCGGGATCGCCCCGGAGGCACCCGGCCGGGCGCAAGCGCCGGGATCCTTTCCGCTTCCAAGAACCATTCAGGAGATACCTCATGAGATTTCGCATGCTGTCGCTCGTCGTCGCGAGCCTGGCCTTGCAGCTGCAGCCGAGCGCCCAGGCGCAGAGCGCCGCCTACCCCACGAAGCCGATCCGCCTGTTCGTGGGCGCGCCGGCCGGCGGCCCCACGGACGTGATCGCCAGGTCGCTCATCCAGCAGATGGGGGATTCGCTGGGGCAGCCCGTAATCGTCGAGAACCGGGGCGGGGCCGCCGGCACGCTCGCGGCCGGCATCGTCGCGAAGTCTCCGGCCGACGGCTACACGCTGATCGTGACGCCCTCGGCGCACGCCTATGCGGCGAGCATGTACGACAAGCTCCCGTTTGATCCCGTGAAGGATTTCCGGCCGGTGGGGCAGATCGGCATGATGCCCCTCGTGGCGATTGCGAACAAGGCCTTCCCGGCGGGGTCGCTGCGCGACCTGGTCGAGCGCGCCAAGGCCCAGCCCACCGCCGTGAACTACGGCTCGAGCGGCACGGGTTCCGCCCATCACCTGGCGGGCGAGCTATTCAAGCTGCGCACGGGCATCCAGATGACGCATGTGCCCTACAAGGGCAGCGCGGGATCCATCACGGACCTCATCGCCGGCCAGATCCAGGTGATCTTCGAGCCGCTCGTGTCGGCGTTGCCGCAGATCCAGGCCGGCCGCGTGAAGGCGCTGGCCGTCATGGGCGAGAAGCGCTCCCCGGCCCTGCCGGACGTGCCGACCCCCGGCGAGGCCGGGCTGCCCGGCGTGGAAGCCAGCGCCTGGTACGGGATCATGGCGCCGGCGGGCACGCCCGACACGGTCGTCGCCAAGCTGACCGCGGCGCTGAACAAGGCCCTGGCCGACCCTTCCACGCGCGCGAGTCTGCAATCGCAGGGCGTCGACGTCACGCCCGGGCCGCCGCAGATGTTCATGGACCTGATCACCAGCGAGATCGCGCGCTGGCGGCCGATCATCCAGGCGGCGGGAATCCGCGCGGAGTAGGCGAGGCGCATGCATTCACACCGCAAACTGCAGCCTCCGTCGGTCGTCAACATCGAGGATCTCCGCCGGCTGGCCAAGAGGCGGCTGCCGCAGGTGATCTGGGACTACCTGGAAGGCGGCGCGGAGGACGAAGTGACGCTGCGGCGCAACCGCGCCGCCTTCGACCGCTATCACCTCCTGCCGCGGATGGTCACGGGCAAGGGCTCGCGCGACCTGTCCATCACGCTGTTCGGGCAGCGGCTCGCGGCGCCCTTCATGATCGGGCCGACGGGCCTCAACGGCATCTACGTGCCGGACGCGGACCTCATGCTGGCGCGCGCGGCCGCAGCGGCGGGCGTGGCGTTCTCGCTGTCCGCCGGCTCGAACAACGACATCGAGGCCGTGGCCAGGGCATCGGCTGGACCCAAGTTCTTCCAGCTCTATCCGTGGGGCGGACGCGAGGTCGCGACCAGGCTGCTGGCGCGCGCACACACGGCCGGCTACTGCGCGCTCATGGTCACGGTCGATTCGCTGATCCCGGGCAACCGTGAGCGGGATGTGCGGAACCGATTCGCCCATGCACTGCATTTCTCTCCGCGCATCGTCTGGGACGCGGCGACCCATCCGCGATGGGTCGTTTCCACATGGTTCGCCCGCGGCATGCCGCGCTTCGAGAACCTGGCTGAGTTCCTGCCACCGGGCTCCGACGCGTACGCGCTGGCCGCCTATACCCGCGCGCAGCGCAATCCGTTCTACAGCTGGGAGGATGTCGCCTGGCTTCGCTCGCAGTGGGCGGGCCCCTTGGTGGTCAAGGGCATCCTCACCGCGGACGACACGCGCCTGGCCGCCTCCCATGGGGCGGACGCCGTCGTGGTGTCCAACCATGGCGGGCGCAGCCTTGACGGCTTGCCCGCCACGCTGGACATGCTGCCCTCGGTCGCCGCCGCTGCCGGGGGCATGCCCGTCCTGGTCGACAGCGGCTTTCGGCGGGGCTCCGACATCGTCAAGGCCCTCGCCCTTGGCGCGCGCGGCGTGCTGCTGGGCCGGGCGCCCCTGTACGGCGTGGCTGCGGCGGGGGAGGCCGGCGCAAGTCGCGCGCTCGAGATCCTCCTGCAGGAGACGGACCGCGTCATGGGCTTGTTGGGGGTGGACTCGGTGGACGCGCTGGGGCACCAGCACGTTGGCCTGCAGCCGGCATGACGCGGCGGGAAAAACTGCAGTTTCCCGGCCGGCGCCGGAGAAGGACCGAAGCAGCATCGGCGGCACAGGCCCCTTGGCAGGGGCGGCATAGACCTCCTCGGCGGGGGCGGTGATGCCGCCGGGACCGGCAGTTCGCGATACCCGCAGGCGCAAGCTGCGGGCCGCGTGTCGCAGGCACCGTGGTCTGGTCAAGAGGTGCGCAACTCCCGCACGCGCATCCCGGGCGGCGCAGCCGCGGAGCGGGGCGCTGAAGCCAATCGGCCGCCGCTGTCTCGAGCGGACGGGAAGCCGCTCGCTGAAGGTTGACGCGCCGAAGTGCGCGCGTAGCCTGGTGCCAAGCGTGCGACGCGGGGCGAAAAGTCTATGGCCTGCCAGAACGAAGGCGTTGGGCATCGTCCCGGCATTGCCCGTGCAACCGCATGGTTTTGTGATCTGGATCAGCATGCCGCCTACTGAGAACAGCAGAATGTACGGTGCTATATTTGTGCGGTCCGCTTGGCCTGGGCAGCACCTTTTCAACCTCCTCCCGCTTCTTCGTGTCCGTCGGCTCGTTCATGTACGCCGATCGCCGCTGTCTTGCAGGGGGTCGGCCGGGCAGAGCGTCCGTTGGGATGCATTGAGGAATGAAAATTGGCAAAAAAGGCAGGGAAAGAGTCGGCGGAGGTAGCGAGCCGTATGCTGCAGCACTGGCATGAGGGCGTTCCCGACGACCGTTTAGCGCATCTGGTGAAGGACGCGACGCGCTCCTTTCTTCGATCGCTGCAGACCCGTCTTGCGCGCCACGACGTCCAACTCGGCCATTGGACCTTCCTGCGGATTCTCTGGGAGAAGGATGGGCTCACCCAGGCAGAACTGAGCGCGGAGGCCGGTGTGATGGCGCCCACCACGGCGATCGCCCTGAAGGCCATGGAGGAGCTCGGGTACGTCCTGCGAAAGCAGCGTCCCGACAACCGCAAGAGCATCTACGTTTTCCTGACGCCGGCGGGCAAGCGCCTCAAGGCGAAGCTCGTGCCCTTGGCCGAGGAGGTCAACGCGCTCGCCATCAGATCCCTGACGGATGCCCACATCAGCATCGTGCGGCGCTCGCTGCTGAAGATCATCGACAACCTGGCGAGCGACGAGTGCATTCAGGATGATCCGAAGCGGACAGGCGCCGCTCAGTCATCCGCAAGACCGTAGCCCGCGCTGCCGATGGCCGCGCCCTGGGTGCGGCGCGCCATGGAAGCGCACCGCGCCTCGCGGCAGTGCCACGCTCTCCCCAATCCCTCAAATGCATCGGTCCCGCCGCGGCGCAGTGCGCCCGAGCGGCCAGCCGCGCCGCATCGGTCTCGATGTGGGTCGACGAGTCGACGATGCCACCCAGTGGACCCCGCGCGCCACAGGCGAGTGGCATGGATGCCCCATGGAACGCACGCCGGAACCCGCCGGGCCAGTGCCGCCGTCTTCTGCCTGGCAGCCTGTGAGATAATTAGAGACCTAATGATTAGACCTACGGAGACATAGCGCGGTTTCGGGATTTACGTGCCGTCGAACGCTGGAATCGCGCGGAGCCCACATGAGCACATGCCCCGATCCCACGTCGTGCCGGCAGCCGGATTTCCTGGATGCGAAAGCCAGTCTTGCCCTTCTGGGCGTCCGCCCGCAGACGCTCTACGCCTATGTGAGCAGGGGGGCCATCCGCAGCGTGCCCCAGCCCGGAACGAAGGCGCACCTGTACAGCCGCTCGGACATCGAACGGGTCATGGCGCGCGCGGCCGCCCGTGCAGGCCATGCCGCGGCGGCAGCCGGTGCGATGGACCATGGGCCGCCCATCGTCAGCAGCGGTATCACGGAAATCACCGAGGCGGGTCCAGCCTACCGGGGCTACTTGGCCTGCGACCTCGCGCGGCAAGGCGTTCCGTTCGAGCGGGTCTGCGAATTGCTCTGGGGCGCTCCTCTCGATGTCGCGAGGGCCGGCGCCTGGAGAATCCCTCCGCGCGACCAGGCACTGGCCCGCGAGGCCGGTTTGCGGATACTGCACGGTACCGATCCTCACCGCGTGTACGGATCGCTCGCGATGCTGGCTCTCCAGTTGGAGCGCAGCCGCAGGATGTCGGGCGGTGGGGGTCTGGACGCGGGCGTCGTGCAAGAGGCGCGCTTGCTGATCTGTGCCGTGGCGCAAGCGCTGGGATGCGTCGGCCCGGCCCGCGCGCTGACGCTGCCGGAGCGCTCCGAATCGATCGCTTCGACGCTGATCCGGTCCTTCGGATGCGAAACCACGCCAGCGCGGATCCGCGCGGTGAACGCGCTGCTCGTGCTCCTCGCGGACCACGAACTGCCGCCGGGCACCCTGGCCGTCCGGGCGGCTGCCTCGGGAGGCGCGAACCTTTTCGACTGCATTGCCGTGGGCATCTGCGCAAGCGCCGGGACCGAGATCGCCGGGCACTATGCGGTCGTGGACCGGTTCCTCACCGCAAGGCCGTCCGCGACGGCGCTGCGCGACAAGGCCCTGCGCCTGCACCAGCGGGCGCAGCGGATCCCCGGCTTCACGCATCCGCTCTACCTGGGCGGCGACCCGCGCGCGAAGCACCTGCTCGCCATCGCCACCGAACTGGCTGACGACTCCTTCAACATGCGACAGGTCGCCGACTTCGTCGGTTGGGCGAAGGAGAATCTCGCGGACCATCCAAGGCATGAGTTCGCCGTCGTCTGCCTGGTGCGGGCGCTCCGGCTTCCCGTCTGGTCGGCAGCGGTCTTCTTCCTGGTGGCGCGCATGGCCGGCTGGGCTGCGCATGTGCAGGAGCAGCGCGGCGTGACCGGCCTCTGGCGGCCGCGCGCCCGTTACGTCCCCCGCCCATGAGCGTGGCAGGGCCCGTGCGCGTCGCTAGCGCCGCCCTGTGTCGCTCGGAGCCGAGAGGCGATCCTCTGGAGGAGCGGACTGGACGCCGGGCATTGCGGGCCCGCGGCAACCGGCCTGCCGCTGCGAACTCGTGCGTCTCCCTCTTTGCGAGGGGCAGCCCCGATGACGGCGATGGCCACTCCGCATTTGCGCTGCCGCCTGCTAAGCGGTGCGTCCGCGCGGTGGTGGTTGGAAGAGGGCATGGTGCGGGTGGAAGACCTGCCGCGCGTCACCGACCTGGCCTACTCCAACAGCCTGCGCCGCTGGATCACGGCGGAGTTGGCCTGAGCACTGCCCGGAGGTACTAGGACGCCGAGGCGCTGAATTTGCCGGTCTGCAGCCAGGCGGCAATACCGGCTGCCAACTGGTCGCTGTTGCTCTCCATCATCATCATGTGGCCGTTGCCCTGGATGCCCCGGTCGCCCAGCGGAATGAATTCCGCGCGCGCCCCGATGTCGTTCAGCCAGTCGACGATGGGCTTGTCGATGGCGGCCGTGTGGTCCGCGTCGTTGGTGCCCATGATCAGGGCCACGCGCTTGCCCTTGTAGCCCGAGGGGTCGGTCACACGGGGCGCGCTGTTCTCATAGTTCACCCGCTCTAGCAGCAGGCGGGGCGGAATGACGGTCAGGCTGGCCAGGTAGCTGTCCAGGTGCTCGCGCGGGAAGCGCGTGCTGCTGCCGACCAGCTTCTTCGTGGCCCAGCCCGGTTCGGCAACGAAGGGCAGCTTGCGGCTGAGCTTGAGCACCGGAGCGCCGGGTGCCAAGCGGACTTCCACGTCGTCCGACGTGCTGGACAGGAACTCGGTCGGCGCGCTGACGTTGGCCGGCCCGCCAGGTGCGATTGCCACCAGGGAGACGATGCGGTCGCCGAAGAGTTCGAGCAGCTTCCAGCCGAAGGGGCCCGACATCGAATGCGTCATGACGATCGCCGGGCGGTCCAGCGTGGCCAGCACCTTGCCAAGGCCCTTCACGACCGTCTCGCCCGACAGGTCGTCGTAGGGGATGTAGCCGCTGCGACCGGTGCCTGCCCAGTCAGGGACCACCACCTGGTAGCCCTGGGCTGCGAAGAAGGGCGCCCAGCCCGGGCGGCCATCGGCGGTCGCCATGTAGCAGGAGCCGGTGTGCGCCCCGCCGTGGATCAGCACCATGGGCGGCTTGCGGGTCTTCGCGACCGGCTCCAGAACCTCGTAGTAGGTCGAAGGACCGGCCACAAAGCCGCTGCGCACCCGCACGGCGGCGTGGGGGGGCGTGCTGGCGCCGGAGGCGCCGGTGCTGGTGGCCGCGGCTAGGACGGCACCCATGCCAGCACTGGTGCGGAAGAACCTCCGGCGGGAGGCGGGGGGCGTGTTGTGCATCTTGTCTCCTGGTTCTCTGTGGCATTGGCATCGACTCTGGCAGTGCAGGACGGTCGCCGGAGCGTCTGGCGAGGACGGCCCAGCGCGGCCAGGCCATGCCGACCATTATTGTTAATCGACTAACAATATGAAAGCTGGGGCGAACCCTGTTGTGCGCTGTCCAGCCGCCGCGACAGCACCTGCACCTCCTCACTGAACGTGGGCGGAGCGACGCCCTGGCCCCAGACCTCGAGGAGCTGTGTTGCGTCGTCATGCCGCAGATGTCGATGGGCTCGAGGAGCGACCTGGCCGGCTACTCGCAGGAGAGATTTCCCGAGGCGATATGCGAGTTGCGCTTGGGGGCAGGCCGTACGGTGGATGGGCGCGGCGGAACCAGCGTTCCGCATGGCGCGGGCCCCTTTAGCATTCCGGCGGGCCGGGCGCTGGACAGGGTGGTCGCTCGACAGGCGAAGGAAGACCTGTGTTCATACGGATCGTGGCTGGAGAGCGCGTCGCATCTTGCCCGGTACACGAAAGCGCGCAATCCACGATGCCGACGACGAGCCTCTTGGCAACCTATCGAGCAACCATGGTCTCTAGCCGAGCTTCACGTTGACGTTCTTGAGCTGCGTGAACTCCAGCAGTTCCTCCTTGGACTCCTCCCTGCCGACGCCGGACTGCTTGTAGCCGCCGAACGGCGCGCCAGGGATGTGCACCGAACACTCGTTGACCCACACGTAGCCCGACTGGATCCGCTTGGCGGCGCGCAGGCCGGTGTTCAGGCTCGTGGTCCACACCGAGGCCGTCAGTCCGAGCTCCGTGCCATTGACCTCGACCAGCATCCGGTCCTCGTCGTCCCAGGAAAACACCGAGAGCACGGGGCCGAAGATCTCCTCGCGCGCGATCCGCATGTCGGGCCGCACGCCCGTGAAGATGGTCGGCTCGATGAACAGGCCGTCCTTCAGCTGCGCATCGCGCGCCGCGTGGCCGCCGGTCAGGAGCACGGCGCCCTCGTCGATGCCGGCCTGGATGTAGTGCAGCGCGCGGTCGTACTGGGCGCGGCTCGCCAGTGCGCCCATCGTCGTGTCCAGGTGGGTCGCGATGCCGGGCCGGTGTTTGCGCGCCAGTTCCTCGGCCATGCGCTGCATGAATTCATCGTGCAGGGAGCGGTGCACGTACAGGCGGCTCGTGGAGCCGCACGACTGCCCGCACCACGTGAAGTTCATGCCGCGCACGGCCCCCTCCACCGCGCTGCGCAGGTCCGCGTCGGGATAGATGACCATCGCGTTCTTGCCGCCCAGCTCCAGCAAGGTGCGCTTCATCGTGTCCGCGGCGGACCGCAGCACGGCCTTGCCGGCGCCGACGCTTCCGATAAGCGCGACGGCGGCCACATCCGGGTGCGCGGACAGCGCGGCACCCGTCTCGCGTCCGCCAGCGATGCAGTTCAGCACCCCCGGGGGGAACAGGCCGTCCAGGATCTCCATCAGCCGGATGGTCGACAGCGGCGCCTGTTCCGGCGGCTTGAGGATGACCGTGTTGCCCGCCGCGAGCGGCGCGGCGATCTTGCCTGCCGCGAACATGAACGGGTGGTTGAACGGGAAGATCCGTGCGACGGGGCCGAGCGGCTCCCTGAGCGTGTAGTTCAGCGCGCCGTTCGCGGTCGGGATGGTCTCGCCCTTGATCTCGAGCACCAGCCCCGCGAAATAGTCCAGCTGGGTGGCCGCGATCTCCGCGTCCATCTGCATGGCGCGCACGGGATTGCCGCAGTTGGCGGCGTCCAGCAGCGCCAGTTCCCGCGAATGCAGCCGCACGCGGCGCGCGGCCTCCCGCAGCAGCGCCGCGCGCTGCAGGGGCGGGGTCTCGGCCCAGGCCGGGAAGGCGGCCTTCGCCGAGGCGACCGCGGCGTCGACCTCCGCCGAACCCGCCGAGGTCACGTCGGCCAGACGCTCGCCCGTGGACGGGTTGAAGGTCGCGATCGCCTGGTCCGCTCCTTCATGCCAGCGGCCGTCCCAGAACAGCCCGCTCGACCGGGGCAGGACTCGCTGGACGTAGGGGCTCAGGTCGCCGCTGTCCGGCAGGACGATGGGGGCCGCTGTCATGGCTGGCCTCCTTCCTGGTCCTCATGGGAGCGGGTCATGCCGGAGGCCATCGCGGCGCTGTAGCCCGGCGTGACGTGCACGTCGACGACGACGGTCGCTCCATCGCGCACCGCAGCGACGGCGCGGGCCAGGACCTCGTCGAGCTCCGACGGGCTGTCCGTCGGTCCGAGGCCCTGCAGCCCGAGCCCGCGCGCGAGCGCGGCCAGATCGGGGTCCGGATCTCCGATGCGCTGCCCGATCCACCGGTTCTGCACCGGGCGGTCGCGATCGCGGGCCACCCGCTCCTGGTGCAGCTCGTCGTTGAAGAACGACCGGTTGTTGCAGACGATGGTAAGCAGGGGAACGCCAGCATTGGCGGCGGTCCACAGTGCTGTCATGCCCATCAGGTAGTCGCCGTCGCCGGTCATCAGCACGGGCAGTCGGTCGGTTCCACGCAGCGCCAGCGCGGCGCCGACGGCCATGCCCGGCCCGGAGCCGATGCCGGCGCCGCCGTCCATGCCCAGGTAGTCCAGCGGATCGCGGAAGTGGCCCATCTCGCCGCTCCAGCCCAGTGGCACACGGATCAGGGTGATGGGCTGCGTGCCCGCGGCCCGGCGCAGGGCGTCGGCGACCATCGCGATGCTGATCGTCCCGTCTTGCGGAACCGGGGGCATGGCCATCGGGCTCTTCGGGGCCTGGAGGGCCGAAGGGCGCTCGGTGCAGGCAGCGCAGAGAAGGGGCACGGCGACGTCCGGCTCCACCGGCATGAACACGTCCACCGGCGGCAGGCCCTGGTGGTCCATGCTCCAGCCCCGGTGGCTGTAGTGGTCGAGCGAGACCTGGATCACCTTGGCGCCGACGCTCTCGTTGCGCCACGCCTGCTGCAGCGTGCCGTTCAGGTCGTACCAGTCCAGGCTCAGCACGACGTCGGCGGCGCGCAGCGTGGCGGCCGCGTCCGGGGTCAGGAAGACGCCCGGCACGGCCGCGTGCAGCGGATGGTCGGTGGGGAACGATGCGCCGGCGCGCAGGTCCGTAAGGACCTGCGCATTCAGCTTCTCGGCCAGCTCGATGCGCTGGCGCCAGCCCTCGCTAGACCTGGAGACCCGCCCCATCAGAATGACCGGGCGGGCCGCGGAGGACAGCAGCGCTGCGGCTCTGGCCAGCTCATCGCTGCCCGGCACGGCGGGGGAGGGAACCTGGTAGCGGCTGACGTCCGGCAGCGCCGGGATCGCATCGATGCGCGTCTCCTGCAGCGAGACATCGAAGCACACGTAGGTGGGGCCGGCGGGTGCGGTCAGCGCGATCTGCTTGGCCCGCAGCAGCGCCTCGTACGACGCGGCGACGGAAGCCGGCTGCGCGTCCCACTTGCTGAAGTCGCGCACCAGCGCGCCCTGGTCCTGCGCGGTGTGCATCCAGTCGATCCAGGGGCGCCGCTTGGCCGCATCGACCGGGCCCGTCGCGCCCAGGACCAACACGGGCACGCGGTCCACCCAGGCGTTGAAGATCGCCATGGACGCGTGCATCAGGCCCACGTTGCTGTGAACGATCGCCGCCAGCGGCTTTCCGGCGACCTTCGCGTAGCCATGGGCGATCGCGACGGCATGCTCCTCATGGAGCACGACCAGCATCTGCGGGTCGATGTTGCCGAGGTGGTTCACCAGGCTGTCGTGCAGACCGCGGAAGCTCGACCCGGGGTTCAGGAGGACATAGGGGATGTCGAGCGCGCGGATCATCTCCGCGATGGCGTCGCTGGCCCACAGGCTGCCGGCGCCGGCGCCCGCTGCGGGAATGTCGCGGCGCAAAGGAATGGCTTGCTTCGAATTCAATGGGTGCTCCGCTCAATCGGCCTTGATGCCCGCGCTCTTGATGACGCTCGCCCACCGCGCGGTGTCCTTCTCGACGAGCTTGGTCATCTCCTGCGGCGTGCTCGGCCGCGTCTCGATACCCTGCTCGGCGAGCTTCTCCTTCACCTCGGGCTCGTTCAGGATCTTGGTGACATCGGCGTTGATCCGCTTGATGACCGCCGCAGGGGTCCCCGCGGGGGCCGCCAGGCCGAGCCAGATCTCGCTGTCGTACTGGGGCAGGCCGGCCTCGGCCATGGTCGGGACATCGGCCAGCAGGCTGGCGCGCCGGGTGCCACCCACGGCGAGCGCGCGCAGCTTCCCGGTGCGGATGTGCGGCAGCAGCGAGTTGATGGCACCGAACTGCAGATCGACCTGCCCGGCCAGCATGTCGGTGATGGCCGGCGCCGCGCCCTTGTAGGGGACGTGGGTGATGTCGGTGCCCGTCATCGCCTTGAAGAGCTCCGCGGACAGATGCTGCGGGCTGCCGGAGCCCGACGAGGCATAAGTGAGCTTGCCCGGAGTGGCCTTCGCGAGCGCCACGAGTTCCTTCACGGTCGTGGCCTTCACGTTCGAGTTCGCTACCAGCACGACCGGCACCGCGCCGAGTTGCGTGACCTGGGCGAAATCGCGCGCGACGGCGTACGGCGTCTTCGGCAACAGCACCGGATTGATGGACATGGTGTTGTTGTTGGTGATCAGCAGCTTGTAGCCGTCCGCAGGGGCCTTGGCCACGTGGTCGGTCCCGATGCTTCCGGCCGCGCCTGCCTTGTTGTCCACGATGACCGGCTGGTTCCAGATCTGGCTGAGCCGCTGGCCGATCACGCGGGCGATGACGTCGTTGCTCCCGCCGGGAGTGAAGGGCACGATGAGGGTGACCGGCTTGGTGGGATAGTTCTCTTGTGCGATGGCCGAGTGGCCGAAGCCTGCGGCGATCATGGCGGCGGCCGCGAGCAGCGAGCGCCGAGTGGGGCTTGATGGATTCTTCATGGTGTCTCCGGTTGCAGGCAACTACACGTGCCCTAAGAAGATCCCGATCCTAGGAACAAGGTTGATGTGCATCAAGCTTGAATGCGCGGTCAACCTATGAAGAAGCAACGCGGCGTGGCAGCCCGCGTGGCGAGCTAGGGTTCATCCCGAGGTTGATCGATGGTTCAACCGGCGCCGCCCGGTGGCCATCCTGTCCTCCAGGGTGCGCAGGGCTCTCGCGCCCGGAGGTGCGCTGTGCGCCCGCATGGCCAATGCGCTCGGCTTCCATCGTGCCTCGCGGGCATTGGTGAAGACGCCGCACTGTCCTGACAACCGGTCCGCATGTCCGTGTGCCGCTGCACGGTGACCACGGTCTCGCGCACCGGTGCAGCGGGCCGGCGATGGCCCGATAAGCAGCGCGTGGAACTTGGAAGAACGCCGCTGGCGGACGTGCCCGCGTGCCCGTGAACGGCGGGCAGAGGCCGGCGCGCGACTGGCTCGCTGGCCAGGCACCCCATCGGTTGTGAATCGACGTTGCACCGTCTTCGTTCGTCCATTGCTCCTTGCGGCGACAACGGGATTCGAACCCGACGGGATGCTGCGGAGTCCGGCGCGAGGCATTGATCATCCAATCAATCCGGGTTGGTTCCGATGCCGTGCGGGATGGTCTCTGCCAGTGTTTCGCGGCCACCAACGGGTCAGGCGTGAAAGCGTCGCACGCCCGCCACAGCCGGGCGTTCTGAATCCGGAAAATTTGATTAGGCGACTATCAAAAGATTAGGCGTCTATCTATACTGAACGAGCCGGAGGAACCACGATGAACCCGCGAGTCATCGAACGATGTGGTCTTTGGCGGGCTGCGCGTGGAGCTTTCCCATGAGACGCCAGGCGCAATGTGAAGAAGAGGAATCGGGGCCAAGCCCCAAGTTCAACGAAGGAGACAACTATGAACGGAATGGCCAAGCATGCGGTTGCATGCGCCGCGCTGCTGTGCGTTTGCGGCGCAGCCAATGCCCAGAGCAGCGTGACCATGTATGGGCGGGTGGATGCCGGGATGGACTCGCCGAGATCGGGGGGCTCGAGTGTCAATCGGCTGGTATCGGGCGGAAGTGCGGGGAGCAACCTGGGTTTTCGCGGCGTGGAGGACTTGGGAGGAGGGCTTGCCGCCGTCTTCCGCCTCGAGATGGGCATCAACCTCGACGACGGCACGCTCGGCCAAGGCGGTCGCGCGTTCGGGCGCGAGGCGTCGGTCGGCCTGAGCGATGCGCGGTTCGGCACGCTGCAGATGGGCCGTATTCCCACTCCGTACTACATGGTCCAGAGCAGTGTGGACGCCTTCGTCTGGGAAGGCGCCGGCGGGCTGCTCGCGCTCACCAGAAACGTCAGCCCCACCACGCAGCGCCAGGTGCTGCCGATGGGGGTGTCGGCGCGGCAGGACAACGCGGTCAACTACGTGTCCCCGCGCTGGGGCGGCATCGAGTTCCGCGGCCAGTACTCCTTCGGCGAGAACTCGACGACGATCGGACGCGGGTACGGCGCATCCGCGCGCTACCAGGCCGGGGGCTTCGACCTCAATGCGGGCTTCCAGCGGCAGGAGGGGCCGGACGATGCTGCGGGCAAGGTCTCGGCGATGGTGGTTGGCGGCTCCTACGACGCCCGCTTCGCCAAGTTCTTCCTGGGCATGACGGTGGAGAAGAACTCCTGCGCGACCTGCACCGGGGCAATCGCCCGCATGCCCGGTGCTTCGACGAGCGAATTCCGGCTGACCAACCTCGGCGTGCGCGTGCCGTTCGGACAGTTCACGGCCGTTGCCCAGTTCACCCGCGTCAACGACCGGTCCGACTACACGGCGTTGACGGGCAACCGGGACGCGAACTGGATCTCGCTTGGCGGCGACTACGACCTGTCCAAGAGGACGCGCCTGTACTTCGGCGTGGGACAGATCAGCAACAAGAACGGGTCGCAGTACGTGCTGGGCACCGGCACTGCCCAGGCCCCGGCCATGCTGGTCGGCTCGTCCAGCGGCAGCTCCCGCAACATCTACATGGGGGTCCGTCACAACTTTTGATGGCGACCGGCGGCACGCCGCTGCGGCCCCGCGATGGGCCGCGGTGGCTGGGCGCCGGGATCCCCGCATTGTTATCTCCAAGGTTTGGTGCCGGGGCAACCCGGCGCCTTTTTTTGTGCACGGGCGCCTGCCCGGGGAAAGCGCCGAGAAGGTGGGCAAGGGCATCGTCTCCCGCGCGAGGTCGGGCCGACCGTCCCGCGCCCGAGGCGGTGGCCAAGGTGGCGCGCATTGGGGGCGGCACAAGGAGCCTGCTTGGAGCTGCGCCCCGGAGCGGCGGCGCCGCCTTGATCGGCTCGCGCGGTGGCCTGGTGAGCGCGCGCCGCGGCCGAGGGCCCGTCGCGTCGTCCGTGCAGTCACTGAACATGGACTCTCCCGGACCGCCGATCCCCGGGACCGTCGGATGCGCTGGCGCGTGCCGTTCGGCCGCGCCGCCCGGGCTTTGAGCGACGGCGGGCGCCTTCTCGCGCAGGACTGCACGTTGCGCTTCGGCCTAGTGCTCAGCGATGCGGATGCGCTCGCCCGCTGCCAGGCAAGCGCGGCGGGCAAGGGCAGGACCAGGATCTCCGGAGCGCCGAACCGGTCCGCGTTGATGTCGAGCACGAACTGCGCTTCGTGCAACCGTGCCTGCACCCAGCGGTGACCATGCTGGCGGTCGTCGCCCGCGCGCCGCGTGGCGTGAACGCCTGGCCCATGCCCCTGGAGGGCGACGCGTCCCTTTGTGGCCGGCCACCGCCGACGACGGCGGAGACCTCCGAAAGGCGCGGAGCATGGCGAATTCATTTCTTCGATACAGCGAATAGGCCAGCCTGCGTTGCCGGGCACGCACCGGCCCCCCAGAATTGACAGCGGTCAACAAATCGTCCGCGACAACGAATCGCGGATATCGACAACCGCCCAGGAGACACCCCATGAAAACCTTCCAGGTCGCCGCGGCCCTCGCCGTGTCGCTCATTTGCGCCGCCATTCCGGTGCACGCACAAGCACCAGCTTCCCGTGACTATCCCAGCCGGCCGATCCGGATGATCGTACCGTTCCCCGCCGGCGGTCCCACCGACCTGCTGGCCCGCGTCGTCGGGCAGCGTATGGGCGAGTTGATGCGCCAGCCGATCGTGGTGGACAACAAGCCGGGCGCCAACACCATCATTGGCGCCGATGCCGTCGCGAAGGCGGCGCCGGACGGCTACACGCTGCTGATGGCCATCGACAACACGCTGGTGATGAACCAGTACCTCTACGCCAAGCTGCCCTACGATCCCGTCCAGGATTTCGAGCCGATCGGCAAGGTGGCCACCACGCCCCTGGTGGTCATGACCCACCAGGCCGGACCCCAGTCCATGCAGGCGCTGCTCGCGCAGTCCAAGGCCGGCGCCGCCGCAATGAGCTATGGCTTCGGCACCTTCACGTCCCAGCTCTCCGGCGAGCTGCTCAAGCGCACGCTGGGCAAGGAGGTGGTCTCGGTGCCCTACAAGGGCAGCGCGGGCACGACCCAGAGCCTGCTGACCAAGGACGTCACGTTCACCATCGACGGCATCACGACCGCCATGCCCCATTTCGAGAAGGGCACGCTGCGGCCGCTCGCGCGCCTGAGCGCCAAGCCCATCCCCACGCTGCCCAACGTGCCATCGATGGCCGATGTGGGGATCAAGCTGCCCGACATCGACGTGTGGATGGCGTTGCTGGCGCCCAAGGGCACGCCCGCTGCGGTGGTGGACGAGCTCAACCGCGCGCTGACGCAAGCCCTCGCGTCCAAGGACGTGCAGGAGAAGCTCCTGGGCGCCGGGCTGCTGGCCGACGCCAGCTCGCCGCAGGCGCTGCGCAGCTTCATCGCCTCGGAGGCCGCGAGGTGGCGTCCCGTCATCGCGGAAGCCGGCATCAGGATCGATTGACATTCACGAAGGAGATTCACCATGACCACGAACAGCCCCAGCCACAGCTTCGCCCCGATCGTCAACAGCGCCGCGGAGTGGCGCGCGGAGATGGCGCGCCTGAACAAGCCGGGCCAGCCCAGCTTCTTCCACATCCGGACCCAGTTGCCGAAGCAGGGCCGCACCAACCAGGTCCTCGGCGCGTCGCGCTACATGAACGTGGTGCTCAAGACCTACGCGAGCGGTGGCGAGAACGAGATCCACGCGCATTCCAACGAGGACCACGTGTTCGTCATCCTGCAGGGCGGCGCGGTGTTCCACGGGCCGAATGGCGAGACGCGCGAGGCAGGCAGGAACGATTGCGTGCTGCTGCCGGCCGGCACCTTCTACTGGTTCCACGCCAAGGAAGACCGCGAGGAACTCGTCATGCTGCGCATCGGCGCGCACATCGACCCCGACAGCGACGTGCTCGCGCGCATCGACCTGGAGGGCAAGCCCTTCGATGGCTATTCCGAGAAGAACAAGGAAGTGCCCGTGGTGCTGCACGAGGATCGGATCTTCGAATGAGCGGCCCGTCGCCTGCAACGAGCGCGCGAGCTTCCGCGGAGATTCCGCTGTGCCAGCCTCCCGATCCCGCTCCCCGCAAGCCCAGGCTGATCTGCCCGCCGGGGACCGCGGATTGCCATGTGCATGTCTATGGCCCCGCCGACCGCTATCCCGTGGCCGCGACGCGCGCCTTCGATGTGCCCGACGCCTTGCCGGCGCGGCTGCGCGCGCTGCACGACACCCTGGGCGTCGAGCGCCTGGTGCTCGTGCAGCCCAGCGGCTATGGCACCGACAACCGGCGGCACCTGGAGGCGGTGGCCGAGCTGGGCCGGCCGGCGCGCGTCATCGTCGCGCTGCGGGCCGAGGTGCAGGATGCCGAACTGGACCGCCTGCACGAAGCCGGCGTGCGGGGAGTGCGCTACAACATCGGCCATGCAGGTGCCGTCCCGCTGGCCGAGATGCCCGCGCTGGCGGCGCGCATCGCCCGCCTGGGTTGGCATGTGCAGCTCCACGTCATGGATGACCAGGGCCGAGCTCCGCTGGCCGAGATGGAGCCCACCCTGCGCGAACTGCCCACCGACGTCGTGATCGACCACATGGGCTCGCTCAGGCCGGGAGACGGCGTGGGGCAGCCTGGCTTCCAGGCGCTGCTGAGGCTGGTGAACACGGGGCGGTGCTGGGTCAAGCTGTCCTGCGGCTACCGGATGTCGGCGCTGCCTCCGCCCTACGAGGACATGGTGCCCTACGTCCAGGCGCTGCTGGCCGCCCGGCCGGACCGCCTGGTATGGGCCAGCGACTGGCCGCACGTCTCGTTCAAGGGCGAGATGCCCAACACCACGGACCTGCTGGACCAGATGCTGACCTGGGTGCCCGACGGAGCACAGCGCCACCAGATCCTGGTGCGCAACCCCGAGCAGTTGTACGGGTTCTGAGCGGCCCGCCCCGGCGCCGCCGACCCCCTGCGATCAAAAGAAAGAGGAGACACCCATGCCCATGTTCCATCTGCTGCGCCGCGCGGCGCAGCGCGCCACGCTGCTCGTCCCGATGCTGCTGCTACCGGTCCTCCCCGCCGCTGCGCAGGCGCAGGCCGCGGCCAGCTTCCCCGCCAGGCCGGTGCGTCTGATCGTGCCCTTCCCGGCCGGTGGGCCCGCCGACGTGCTGGGCCGAGCGATCGCGCAACGCCTGTCCGAAAAGTGGCGCCAGCCCGTCGTCGTCGACAACAAGGGCGGGGCCAACACGCTGATCGCGGCGCAGGAGGCCGCCCGGGCCGCGCCCGACGGCTACACCTTGTTCATGCCCCTGGATTCGACCTACACGCTGAACCCGGCGCTGTATTCGCGGCTGCCCTACGATCCGATCAAGGACTTCGCGTCCATCTCGATCGTCGCCCGCCAGTCCCTGGTGCTCACCGCAACCGACCGGACACCCTTCAGGGCGGTGGCCGACCTGGTGGCTGCCGCCCGGGCCCAGCCCGGCAGCATCAACTACGGCTCCAGCACCACGTCCACACAGCTCGCAGGCGAGATGTTCACGCGGCAGAGCGGGATCAAGCTGGTCCAGGTGCCGTACCGCGGCGCCTCGGAGGTCGTCAAAGGAATGCTCTCGGGGGACGTCGAGGTCAGCTTCGACGGCATCGCCGCCAATGTCCCGCACATCCAGTCCGGGAAGATCCGTGCACTGGCCACGACGGGTCCGGTCCGCTCCGCGGCCTTGCCCGACGTGCCGACGCTGGCGGAGGCCGGGCTCAAGGGCTACGAACTGTTGATGTGGAATGCACTGTCCGCGCCCGCCGGCACGCCGCGGGCGATCATCGACAAGATCCACAAGGACGTTGTGGAGGTCGTGCAGCGCAAGGAAGTCAGGGACCAGCTCATGGTGTTCGGTCTGGAGACGGCGGGCACCACGCCCGAGGAGATGGACGAGACCATCCGGCGGGAGACCGCCAAGTACGCGCCCCTGATCAAGGAGCTCGGGCTCAAGCTGAACTGAAGGGCGCATCGGCATGACCGCCCCAGCACTCGACTACGGATCGGGCGGGCGCATCGGCGTGCTGCTGCCCTCCGTGAACCAGGCCGCCGAGCCGCAACTGCGCGCGATGCTTCCCGCCGACATCGCCATCGCGGTCACGCGGCTGAAGCTCGTGGACAGTTCGGAGGCGAGCCTGCTGGGCATGGCCCGGGATGTCGAGCCGGCGGCCGAGCTGCTCGCGGACGCGGGCGTCGACATCGTGGTGTTCCATTGCACCGCCGTGTCGACCTACAGCACCGAGCTGGAGGCGTCGATTCTCGCGCGCATCCAGTCCGCGACTGGGCTGCCCTGCGTGGCCACGTCGCAGGCCCTGGTGGCGGCGCTGCAGGCCCTGCCCGCGCGGCGCGTGGTGCTGCTCTCCCCGTACACGGCGGCCGTCAATGACCGGGAGGCGGCTTACTTCGCCGAGCATGGATTCGAGATCCTCGGCAACGCCGGCCTGGATTGCCGCACCGGCCGCGAGATGATGGCCATCGCGCCGCAGGCGTGGCATGCGTTCGCCACGCGCCATGCCCATGCGCGGGCGGACGCATACGTCCTCAGTTGCACCACCGTGCGGACGGCCGAGACCATCGAGGCCCTGGAGCGTTCCCTGGGACGGCCCGTCGTCACGAGCAACACGGCGGTGGCCTGGTACTGCATGCGCAAGCTTGGCGCGCTGCCGGGGGTTCCAGGCTACGGCCGCCTGCTGGCCCGCGCCGGAGCACCCTGACGCGGTCCGGGGCGCGGCCCGACCGCCGGAGGAGGGCGGGGTGAACCTCACAACCTCGCGCCTGGGCATTCCTGCCCTCGCACCGTGTGGAACCGGCAGCAGGGCGCCCGCAACACCGCGAAGGCGGGCTCGCGGACGCCAGGGGCCTTCGCGGTTCAGAAGGCTTCGGTGTCGACCTCGTTCGCGCTCTGCGCGCTGTAGCGCTGGCCGACCACGGTAAGTTCGTTGATCAGAACGTTCAGCCGCTCGATCACCGCGGCGTGCAGCCGCATGTTGGCGGCGCCCAGGTCGTCCAGCAGGTGTTCCACGCTCGTGGTGCCGGGAATGGGGACGATGTGGCCGCCCTGGTGCAGCAGCCAGGCCAGGGCCAGCTGTGCCGGGGTGCAGCCCGCGTCCCGCGCGATCCTGCGGTAGCCGTCCAGCAGCTTCAGGTTGGCCGCGTAGGCCTCGGGCGCGAAGCGCGGCATGGCGCGGCGGATGTCCTTCTCGTGGAGCGCACCCACGTCCACGAGTTCGCCGCAGAGGAAGCCGCGCGCCAGGGGACTGAAGGCAACGAAGGCCGCGCCCAGCTCGCGGCACGCGTCGAGCACCGCGATCTCCGGGTTGCGCGTCCACAGCGAGTACTCGGTCTGCACGGCGGCGACGGGGTGCACGGCGTGCGCGCGGTGCAATGTGGCGGCGGAGACCTCCGACAGGCCGATGGCCCGCACCTTGCCTGCCGCGACCAGCCGCGACAGCTCGCCCACCGAGTCCTCGATGGGCACCTGCTTGTCCCAGCGGTGCAGGTAGTACAGGTCGATCACGTCGGTGCCCAGGCGGCGCAGGCTGTCCTCGCAGTTGCTGCGCAGCGTGGCGGGGCGGCCGTCGATCACGCGGCGCGTCACGCCGTCCTCGCCCTTCACGCCGGCCATGCCGCCCTTGCTGCACAGGGTGATGCGCTGGCGATGGGGCCGGAGGACGCGGCCCACCAACTCCTCGTTGGCACCGAAGCCGTACAGCGCCGCCGTGTCGAACAGCGTCACGCCGGCATCCAGCGCCGCCAGCAGCACGCGCTCACCCGTGTCGGCGGAGACGGGCGCGCCGTAGGCGTGCGAGAGGTTCATGCAGCCCAGACCGATGGCGCTGACTTCGAATGGGCCGAGGGTGCGTGTCTGCATTGCGCTTCTCCCAGGAAGAACGCCCGCGGCGCTTGCCGTGCAGGCAGTGGAAACGATACAGTGCCAAATGGCGCGGACTCAGTTGAGTTGCCGTTCCAGGCCGTTCAGCACCTGGTAGCACGGCAGGACCTGTGCCACGCTGGCATTGGGCTCCCGGCCTTCCTTGATCGCGGCGAAGAACTCGCGGTCCTGCAGCTCGATGCCGTTCATGCTCACGTCGACCTGGCTCACGTCCACCGGCGTCTCGGGGCCCTTGCTGTGCGACTGCACCAGGTCGTCGTAGCGCGCGATGTAGGTGGCGGTGTCGCCGATGTAGCGGAAGAAGGTGCCCAGCGGGCCGTCGTTGTTGAACGAGAGGCTGAGCGTGCAGATGGCGCCGTTGGCTGCCTGCAGCTGGATGCTCATGTCCATCGCGATGCCCAGCTCCTTGTGAATCGGGCCCTGGATCGCGTTGGCCTTCACGATCGGGCTGCCGGCCTGGTAGGCGAACAGGTCCACGGTGTGGGCGGCGTGGTGCCACAGCAGGTGGTCGGTCCAGCTGCGCGGCTGGCCCAGCGCGTTCATGTTGGTGCGGCGGAAGAAGAACGTCTGCACATCCATCTGCTGGATATTGAACTCGCCCGCCTTGATCTTCTTGTGCACGTACTGGTGGCTGGGGTTGAAGCGGCGGGTGTGGCCGCACATGGCGACGAGGCCGGTCTGCTTCTGCAGGGCGGCGACCTTCTCGCCGTCGGCCAGCACGTCGCACAGCGGGATCTCGACCTGCACGTGCTTGCCGGCTTCCAGGCAGGCGATGGACTGGCTGGCATGCATCTGCGTGGGGGTGCAGAGGATCACCGCGTCCACTTCCTTGATGGCCAGGCTGTCTTCGAGCTTGGTGGTCACGTGCTGGATGCCATACTTGTCGGCCACTTCCCGGGTCTTGGCCAGGTCGCGGCTGACGAGGGAGACGACTTCGACACCGTCGATGTTCTTGATGCCGTCCAGGTGCTTGATGCCGAAGGCGCCGGCGCCGGCCAGGGCTACTTTGATGGTCATGGTGGGGGTCCTTTACGGGTTGATTCGAAATCAGCCAGCCTCAGGCGGGCTGATTCTCCAGGATCAGGTGGCCCACCGCGGTGTTGCTGGCGGGCACATGGAAGAAGCGGTACACCACCTTGGGCGCAGGTCCGCCAGCGACGTCGGCCATGGCGCCGCGGGCGATGAGCCACATCACCAGCTCGATGCCTTCGCTGCCGGCCTCGCGCACGTATTCGATGTGCGGCACCTTGGCCAGCTCGGCGGGCTCGGCGATGAGGCGGTCCAGGAACCGGTTGTCCCAGTCCTTGTTGATGAGGCCGGCGCGCGGGCCCTGCAGCTGGTGGCTCATGCCGCCCGTGCCCCAGATCTGCACGTTGAGGTCTTCGTCGAACGACTCGATGGCCTTGCGGATCGCCTTGCCCAGCTGGAAGCAGCGGTTGCCCGAGGGCACGGGGTACTGCACCACGTTGACGGCGAACGGGATGACCTTGCAGGGCCAGCGATAGTCGGACTGGGGGGGCTGACCGAACATCAGCGACAGCGGCACGGTGAGGCCGTGGTCCACGTCCATCTTGTTGACGATGGTGAGGTCGAAGTCGTCCTGGATGACGGACTGCGCGATGTGCGCCGCCAGCGCCGGATGGCCGTGGACGGCGGGCACAGGGCGCGGGCCCCAGCCTTCGTCGGCGGGCTGGTACTCGGCGGCCGTACCGATGGCGAAGGTCGGGATCATGTCCAGGCTGAACGCGGTGGCGTGGTCGTTGAAGACCAGGAACACCACGTCGGGCTTCTGGGCCTTTTCCCATTCCTTGGAGAAGTCGTAGCCCGCGAACAGCGGCTGCCAGTACGGTTCCTGGGTCTTGCCCAGATCGATGGCGGCGCCGATGGCGGGCACGTGGGAGGTGTAGACGGATGCGGTGATCTTGGCCATGTCAGTTGCTGCCCGTGGTTTTATGGCCGGCCTTGCCTTGGGGTTGGTGTTGCGGCTGGGCGTCGCCGTCCTCGCCGAGAAAACGGTTGCCCTCCGGGGAGCGGCCGCCACCGACCATCATGTTGCGGTATTCCTCCTCGGTCATGCCGGTCATGCTGCCGGCCATCTGCTGGAAGCTCTTGCCGTCGGTGGCGCCGATCTTGGCCAGGAAGTAGATGTTGCCGCCCGTGCGCATGCACCAGTTGAGGTCGCGGGCCAGCACGGCCTGCTTCTGTTCCTCGGTCATGGCCCATTCGTCGAGGTAGGCGCGCTCGTCGGCCTTGAAGCGCTCGCGGTTCTCTGCCTTCATCAGCGACATGCAGAACTGGTTGAGCCAGTAGCCTTTGCGGGACTGCTCGGCATCGAAGATGATGGTGCCGGGCACGTCGAGGTAGGGTTTGTCGAGGGACATGGCGCGCTCTCCTTACTTCGCCTCTTCGGGCCAATACAGGCGCATGGGGTTGTCCACGAGCAGCTTCTTTTGCAGCTCGGCCGTGGGCGCGATGTGGGGGATGAAGTCCACCAGCAGGCCGTCGTCGGGCATGTGGTCCTTGAGGTTGGGGTGCGGCCAGTCGGTGCCCCAGAGCACGCGGTCGGGGAACTCCTCCACCACCTTTCGCGCGAACGGCACCACGTCCTGGTAGGCCGCCTGCTCGCCGTTGAGCGCCTTCGGCCCGGTGACCGACAGGCGCTCGGGGCAACTGACCTTGCTCCACACGTTGGGGTGCTGGCGCATGAACTTCAGGAACAGCTCGAACTCGGGCCCATCGATGGGCTTGGTCACGTCGGGCCGGCCCATGTGGTCCACCACCACGGTGGTAGGCAAGGCCGTGAAGAAATCCCACAGCTCGGGCAGGTCCACCGCCTCGAAGTAGATCACCACATGCCAGCCGAGCTTGGCGATGCGGCCGGCGATCTCCAGCAGCTCGTCCTTGGGCGTGAAGTCCACCAGGCGCTTGACGAAGTTGAAGCGCACGCCGCGCACACCGGCGGCGTGCAGGGCCTGCAATTCTTCATCGGTCACCGAGCGCTTGACCGTGGCCACGCCGCGCGCCTTGCCACCGCTGGACAGGCAGGCATCGACCATGGCGCGGTTGTCGGCGCCGTGGCAGGTGGCCTGCACCACCACGTTGCGGGCAAAGCCCAGGTGGTCGCGCAGCGCGTACAGCTCGTGCTTCGAGGCATCGCAGGGCGTGTACTTGCGCTCGGGCGCGTAGGGGAACTCCGCGCCCGGGCCGAACACGTGGCAGTGCGCGTCCACGCTGCCGGGCGGCACCTGGAAGCGGGGCTTGCTGGGTCCGGCGTACCAGTCGAGCCAGCCTGGGGTTTTCGTGAAAGTGCTCATGCGGTGGGTTCCTTGAGAGATTGCAACAGGCGGTCGGCCTCGGCGCGCCAGTCGGCGGCGCGCGCGAATCCCGGAGCGCCGCGTTCGCCGAACGACCCGGCGTCCGCGCGGTCCGCCATCCAGGCCTGGCGCTCGGCTGTGCCCTGCGCGGAGAAGGCGGGCATGCCCGCTTCGCGCACCGTGTTCGCGGACTCGTGCATCTCCTCGCTGCGGCGGCGGCCATGCTCGATCACGCGCTGGAAGAAATAGGCGCCCTGCTTCTCCCAGTCGATGCCGGGAAAGGTCTCCTGGAGCGAGGCGATGACCGCGTCCTCCACGCCGTAGTGCCGCGCGGCCGTGAAGCTCTCGATCACCATCGCCTCCAGGCCCTTGACCATCACGCTGCGGCACATCTTGGTGGCCGAGGCCACGCCCAGCCGGTCGCTGACGACCTTGGCGACGAAGCCCAGCGGCGCGATGGCCTCGGCCAGCGCCCTGGCCGAGGCGCCGCCCAGCAGCAGCGGCACCTTGATGCGGTAAGGTGGAATGCTGGTCATCACCGCGCCTTCGACGTACCGGGCACCGGCCGCATCAATCAGCGCGCCGGCCGCCTGCTTGGCACCCGGGGAGGCCGAGTTGAAGTCCAGATAGAAGGCTTCCTTGCGCACCTGCGGAGCGCACGCCCGGGCCACGTCCAGCGTCTGGCTGGCGGTGACGGCGCTGATCACGAAGTCGGCAGTGGCCGCGAGCCGGGCGTGGCTGTCGAGCAACTCGACGCCATGGGCCCGCGCGTGCTCCAACAAGGGCCGTTGTAGCGCACCGCCGAGCTTGCGGTCGTAGGCCGAGACGCGCAGCCCCTGGGCGCGCAGGTCCTCGCAGAGAATGCGGCCGACCTCGCCGTAGCCGACGAGGCCGATGTGCCAGTCCTGCGCCGATGCGGGGATGGGCATGGCGTAGGTCCTCAGTCGATGTAGCGCAGCCCGGCCTTTTCGAGCCCGGGGCGCATGTTGTACATATCCAGGCCGAGCACGCCCGAGGCGAGCTTGGCGCGTTTCTCGCCCTCGAAGCTCTCGCGCTTGCGCGCGGCCTCGAGCGTCTCGGCGGCGCGCGCGGCGGGCACGCAGACCACGCCATCGTCGTCGGCCACGATCACGTCGCCCGGCGTGACCCACATGCCGGCGCACACCACCGGGATGTTGACCGAGCCCAGCGTGGCCTTGATCGTGCCCTTGCTGGAAATGGCGCGGCTCCACACGGGGAAATTCATCTCCTGCAGGGTCTTCACGTCGCGCACGCCGGCGTCGATGATGAGCGCCCGCGCACCGCGCGCCTGGAACGAGGTGGCCAGCAGGTCGCCGAAATAGCCATCGGTGCATTCGGAGGTGACGGCCGCCACCACCACGTCGCCGGGCTGGATCTGCTCGGCCGCCACGTGCATCATCCAGTTGTCGCCGGGCTGCAGCAGCACGGTGACGGCTGTGCCGCTGACCTGCTGGCCGCCGTAGATGGGGCGCATGTAGGGCTTGAGCAGGCCCACGCGGCCCATGGCCTCGTGCACGGTAGCCGAGCCGAGGGCAGCCAGGCCGTCAGCGGCTGCGCGATCGGCGCGGGTGATGTTGCGGTAGACAACGCCTAATTCGTACATGTCAGAGCCCCTTTGCCTTCAGTCGTGAATCGAGTCGGGAGAACACGCGGCGCACATTGCCTTCGTAGATCTGGTGCTTGTCGTCGCCGCTCAGGATCTTCGACGCTTCGATGTAGCGCTTGGTGTCGTCGTAGTAGTGGCCGGTGGTGGGGTCGATGCCGCGCACCGCGCCGATCATTTCGGAGGCGAACAGCACGTTCTTCACCGGGATCACGGTGTTCAGCAGGTCGATGCCCGGCTGGTGGTACACGCAGGTGTCGAAGAAGATGTTGTTCAGCAGGTGGTCTTCGAGCAGGGGCTTCTTCATCTCCTGCGCCAGGCCGCGGAAACGGCCCCAGTGGTAGGGCACGGCACCGCCGCCGTGCGGGATCAGGAACTTGAGCGTGGGGAAGTCCTTGAACAGGTCGCCCTGGATGCACTGCATGAAGGCCGTGGTGTCGGCGTTCAGGTAGTGCGCGCCCGTGGTGTGGAAGCACGCGTTGCAGCTGGTGCTCACGTGGATCATGGCGGGCAGGTCGTACTCCACCATCTTCTCGTAGATGGGGTACCAGTGGCGGTCGGTCAGCGGCGGGCTGGTCCAGTGGCCGCCCGAGGGGTCGGGGTTGAGGTTGATGCCCACCGCGCCGTATTCCTTGACGCACTTCTCCAGCTCGGGGATGCAGGTCGCGGGGTCCACCCCGGGGCTTTGCGGCAGCATGGCCACGGGCACGAAGTTGTCGGGGAACAGGGTGGAGACGCGGTGGCACAGCTCGTTGCAGATGGCCGCCCAGGTGCTGGAGACATTGAAGTCGCCGATGTGGTGGGCCATGAAACTGGCGCGCGGCGAGAACAGCGTGATGTCGCTGCCGCGCTCCTTCATCAGGCGCAGCTGGTTGGTCTCGATGGACTCGCGCAGCTCGTCGTCGCTGATCTGCAAATCGGCGACCTTGGGCATGGCGGCCGGGTCCTTGATGCCGGCGATCTGCTGGTTGCGCCAGTTCTCCAGCGCCTTGGGTGCCGTGGTGTAGTGGCCATGGCAGTCGATGATGAGGCTCATTGCGTTGTGCTCCTTGGATCTTGGTGTTCGGGTTCAGGCAGGGTCCATGCCCTGGCGTTGCTTGGCTTCGGCCGCCGCTGGCGATGCGAAGAAGTCGAGCAGCGCCTTGGCGGCCTCGGGCTGCTGGCTGGAGGCAGCGACGCCCGATGAAAAAATGGTGGTGATCTGGATCGCAGGCGGCAGCGGGCCCACGATGGTGATGCCCTCCACGTGCAGCAGCTCGCTCAGTTGCTGGAAGCCGAGCTCCACATCGCCACGTGCCACCAGGGAGCCCACGGGCACGCCGGGCGGGGCCTGCACCATGCGGCCGGCCACCTGGTCGGCAATGCCCCAGCGCTCGAACAGTTTCGCCAGCGCCACGCCGCTCGGGCCGGTGGAATAGCTGATGCTGCGCGCGGCCAGCACGGCACTGCGCACTGCGTCTTCCGAGCCGATGTCGGGCAGCGGCGCGCCCGCGCGCACCGCCACGGCCACGCCGGAGCGCACCCAGTCGGTCCTGCTGCCGGCCACGACGGCGCCGGCCGCGATGAGCTTGTCGATGGCGTCAGAGGCAAGCACCACCACGTCGAAAGCCTCGCCGGCCTGCACCCGCTTGGCCGCGTCCACGCCGCCCACGGCCTCGATGGCTGCGCGCTGGCCGGTCTGCTGCTCGTAGGCGGCCAGCAGCTCGGCCAACACCTGGCGGGTGGCCATGGAGGAGATTCCACGAAGCGGAGCATTCATAGGATTGTTTGGTGGCTAAGTATTTTGGGGTATTCTGCTGCAATTCCAGCTATACAAGAAGTGGCGGATTGGTCTACCAGATATCTCATTTGTCGATGGATCTGAAGCAGCTCGAGTACTTTGTGCGGGTCGCCGAAATGGGCAGCTTCACCCATGCCGCGGCGGCCCTCGGCATGGCCCAGTCGGCCCTGAGCCGGCAGGTGCGCCTGCTGGAGGTGGAGCTGCGCCAGAACCTGCTGGTGCGCAATGGCCGCGGCGTCACGCCCACGGAGGCGGGCCGGTTGCTGGTCGACCATGGGCGGGGCATCCTGCACCAGATGGCCCGGGCGCGGGAGGACATGGAGCGCCTGCGCGGCGGCGTCTCGGGCGCCGTCGCCATCGGGCTGCCCAGCAGCGTGGCGCGCGCGATGGCGGTGCCGCTCATGCGCGCCTTCCGCAAGGAATTGCCGGAGGCTCGGCTCTCGATCAGCGAAGGGCTTTCGAGCGAACTCCTGAGAGGACTGGTCAGCGGTCGCCTGGACATCGTCGTGCTCTACAACGGCCAGCCGGTGCGCGATGTGGATGTGTCGCACCTCATGGACGAGGATCTGCTGCTCGTGCGCGCCCGCCCGCGCGGGCTGGCCGAGGACCCGCCGCCCGGCCCCATCGCGCTCGCCGAGCTCGCGCGGCTGCCGCTGGTCATTCCCTCGCGCCCCAACGCGATCCGCATGCACGTGGAAGCCGAGATGGCGCTCATCGGCTGCCGGCCCGAGATCGCGCTGGAGATCGACGGGGTCGCCGCCATCCTGGACATGGTGGCCGACGGGGCCGGGTACGCGGTGCTGCCGCGCAACGCGCTGCTCAATTCGCCTGTTCCTTCTGCCTACAGCGCCCAGGTCATCGGTGCGCCGCCGCTGCGCATAGCGCTGTCCCTGGCGACCAGCCTGCAACGCCCCGCCACGCAGGTCCAGAAGACCACGCTGGACCTGGTGCGGCTGACGGTCTCCGAAGTCCTCCGGCCGGCGTGAAGGCCCGGTCGGCCCGGCTCGGCGTGTCCGATGCCCGCCGGGCCGTCCGTGGTGACAGCCTTGCAGGCCACGGCCTTTCGGCGCATATGGCCCGGTGCGGCGCAGCCGCCCTCGGCGAGATGCAGGACGCATGCGGGCAGTACCCCGCCCGGCGATGCAGGCCTCTGTCCGTGCGGAAGTCGCACCCGCGCGGCGGACTCACATTGACTGAGACTCAATCTATCAAGCGCGCGACAAAGTGTTTAGAGTCGCCTCGCAAAAAGTCAGCGCGACCGGCCGGCGTGGGGCTGCGGCACCGATCGCGCGCACCAATGATGGAGAGAGGCAGACAATGAACACTGAACCTACGGGTACCGACCGAGCGCGGCGCCGCACCTTTTCGTGCATCGGAGGGGTGCTCGCAGCGGCGGCCGTCGGATTGCCGTTCCGAGCGCGGGCGGCGGCGCGCGAGATCCAGATCGCGATGCTGCTTCCTTTGCAGGGAGGACAGGCGCGCCAGGCCGAGATGATCAGGCAGGGCGTGGACGGAGCGCTCGAACAGGCGAACCGCGCTGGAGGGATCCGGGGGCAGCCCGTCAAGCTCCTGGCCATCGACAACGGGTACCAGGCCGAGAAGACCGTCGAGGCCATCGGGTCGCTGGCGGCAAGGGAATCCGTCGTCGCGGTGACCTCTTTGTTCGGCGGCCCGATCATCGGCGCCGCCATTCCGGCGGCGACCCGCGCGGGCGTGCCGATCGTCGGCGTGCTGCACGGAAACGATGCATTCCGCCGCCCGGGGACCGAGATCGTCACCCATGTGCGAGCGACGTTCGACGCGGAGACCCGCGCGATCGCCGCGTTGTTTCCCACCATTGGCCGGAGCCGCTTCGCCGTGCTGCACGCGACCGACAACTCGGGCACGGCGTTCCGCGCGCAGTTCGAGTCGGTGCTGAAGGCGCAGGGACTGCCGCTCGTCGCCGCCGTGCCCTATGCGCGGGACGCCACCGACTACACCGAGCAGGCGCGGAGCATCGAGCGCAGCGGCGCCGACGTAGTAGTGGTCGGTGGCGTGACCGCGACCGGGATCGCCGCCATCCGCGCCAAGGTGGCGACGAAACTGTGGGCGCAGATGGTCTGCCTTTCCACGGTCGATGAGCGCTCGGTGTGGGAGCAAGTGGGCGCCGATGCGGTTGGCACGGCCTTCTCCAGCGTCGTGCCGAACCCCTATGCGACGCTGCTTCCCCTGGCGCGCGAATACCAGGCAGCGATGAAGGCCCGGAACTACGACCGGCTGTCCCTCAGTTCGTTCGAAGGCTACATCAACGCGCAGGTGCTGCTGGAAGGCCTGCGGCGCGCACCCGGGCTGACGCGCCCCGCGCTCCAGGCCACCCTGCGCGCGATGCAGGGGGTGTCCCTCGGCGGCGTCTCCTTCTCCGCGCCGACCGAGGGAAAGATCGCCAGCGGCATCGACGTGGCCGACATCCTGGTGATGACGCACAACGGACGCATGCTGCGCTGAGTACGCGGCCGGGACGGCTCGGATCCCAGCGCCGCTGCGCATTGGCGGCCGCGCCGCCGCGCGTGGAGCGACCGGCCATGTGCCCCGGCCGTACCTGCATGTGCCTCGGGGCGCGGATGGGTCTGCGGCGCACGACATCCGCCGGCGGGAGAGGAGGGCCGCAGCGGTGGATCGCTTCCGGCCGTACCCGCGGATCCCCCGCGTCGGAGGGCGGCGCGGGTGCGTCCGGGTTTGCGCGAGATCAACATTCGTCCAGGACGCCGCCCGCGGCGGTTGACGGCCGGCCGCGGCAGGCCTAGATTAATAGTTAGGCGACTAACAAAAAATCGCCTGCGCCTGCGGAGACGGCAGAACCTGCAGGGCCGCCCAGCCTGCATCCGCCGACGATGGCAGAAAGGAACGATCATGGACAAGCTTCTGGGGATTCTCGTGATTTTGACGCTTCTTGGCGGTGCGGCCACGCTGCTGTGGCTGAACCTGCAACCCGAGTGGTGGAGGCTCCGGCATCCCGGCGCGCTGGAACTGCGGAAGTTCACCGCCCGGCGTCAGGTGCAGGCGGCAAGGACCCAGGACGACCTGCCGGCGACCCGGGCGGCGGAAGTCCGGTGCACGTTCTGCGACCACGCGCCGGCATGCGCGCAGCGCCTGGCGGCCGGGCACACGACGCCGGTCAGCGAGTGTCCCAACCTGCCTCGCCGCTGAATTGCAGGACGCGCCCGGGTGCCAGCTTGGCAGTGCAGGGCAGCGCGCGGCGAGGCTAGGGTGCGCGCTTCGGCGCGTGGATGGTGCTGGCGCATGCGCCGAAGCCGATGCGTCGCGCTCCGCTGCGTTCGCACCAGGCGCGCAGGATGACGGTGTCGCCGTCCTCCAGGAAGGTTCTGTGCTCGCCCGAGGGCAGGGCGATGGCCTGCCGTCCACCGGCAGTCCGCTCGAGGAGCGAGCCGGCCTGTTCTGGATGTGGCCCGGACAGCGTGCCCGATCCGAGCAGGTCGCCAGGCGCGAGGTTGCAGCCGCCGACCGTGTGGTGGGCCACGAGCTGGGCGGGGCTCCAGTAGGCGGCCTCCACGGAGCCCGAGCGCGACAGGCGCGCTGGCAGCAGG
>NZ_JBMIRS010000073.1:0-379 GCF_049198005.1 Paracidovorax sp. MALMAid1276
GCGGGCACCGAGGATGTGGTGACGGTGACGAACTTCTTCTACGAGAACACGCCCGCCAACGCCTGGAACCCGGTGCAGGAAGTGCGCTTTGAAGATGGCACGGTGTGGAATCTGGCAGCGCTTGGCGCCATGACACTGGGTGGCACAGAAGGCAACGACACGCTGACCGGCACAGACGGTGCAGACACGCTGGACGGCCTGGGTGGAGACGACATGCTGTATGGCCGCGCAGGCGATGACACGCTGCTCGGAGGTGCAGGCAACGACACGCTGCAAGGCCAGGAGGGCAACGACACACTGGACGGAGGAGAAGGCAGCGACTACCTGTATGGCGGTGAAGGCGACGATGTGCTGTTGGGCGGTGCGGGCAATGACTACC
>NZ_JBMIRS010000166.1:0-24866 GCF_049198005.1 Paracidovorax sp. MALMAid1276
GTTTGGCGCCCCGGCTGCTTGCATGGGCACGAGCACATGCCGCGCATCCGAGGCATCCACTCATCCCGATTGCGCTCCAACGCGATCCCCTGCGAGATCGTAAACACGTTCTTAAAGGCGGCGTCAGACCGGCCCGGTGTACTCCCCGCGTGCCGGATAGTCCTTGGACACCGCGAAATCAATGGCGCCCAGCAAGTCCTGAAACTGCGGCCGGGCGAAGGGCATGGTCTGGACCGCGCCGTAATAAAGCGTGCCATCCGGGCGCACGATGAACACCGCAGGCTCGGAAAACAGCGCGGGCTCCTCGATGCCGATAGACGTCTTGCCACGCGACGTGCTGATGTACAGGCCCCACTCGCGCGCGGCCTTGAGACTGAGCCCGTAGCCGAACCGCACATCGCTGTCGTCCACCTTCGCAGCCATCTCCTGCCCGCGTTCGGCACTGTCGCTGCTGATGGCAACCACCTGAACACCGCGGCGGGTGAACTCCGGCGCCAGCCGCGCCAGCTCGAGCAGGTATTTGGCGCAGATGGGGCAGTGCAGCCCCCGGTAGAACACCAGCAGATCGAACACCTCGCCGGGCTGGGCGCCCAGCACGAAATGCCCACCGGAGGTGAGCGGCACCTTCAACGCAGGCACGGGGTAACGCGGTAGAAGAGACTGGGTGCGCATGGCGGCTTCCTTGCAGTGAAATGCCCAGTGTGCGCTACGATAGGCAAACATTTATACAAAATCGTTTGCCAATCGTTCAAAAATGTCGTCTGTCTTTCACCCAGCTCCCGAGCGGCTGGACCGCCTTTCTGCGCTGCTGCTGGCTGTGGCGCCCCGCGTCACGGTGCACGGGGCCCATGCGCAGGGGCACACGCTGTGCGTGCAACTGCTCTCGCTGCCGGGGCAAGCGCCCCACAGCATCGCGGTGGGCCCCGGCCCTTGCGGCCAGGGCCCGTCGCCGAGCCTGGAGAGCGCACAGGATGGCCCACCCGTGAGCGGCCCGCCAGTGTCGATGCAGGTGCTGCTCGAAGGGCCCGCAGCCCCCATGCTGATGCGCGAATTCGACCCGCCCCTGGTGCTGCCGCTCGCCAGCGCCGACCCTGCACTGCGGCATGCCGTGCAATTGCTGTGTTCCGAATTGAACGCGCCCCGGTGCGGCCAGCCCGCCATGCTGGCGAGCGTGGGCCACATGCTTTTCATCGGGCTGCTGCGCCACCTGGTGGCCCATCCGCTCGCAAGCGGTGGCCTGTTCGCGGGCCTGAACGACCCGCGCATCGCCGCCAGCCTGGTGGCCATGCACGAAGAGCCGCAGGGCGCATGGACGCTGGAATCCCTGGCGGAACGGGCGGGCATGTCGCGCACCGCATTTGCCACGCGGTTCAAGGACTCGGTGCGCACGTCGCCCGGCAAGTACCTGTCGCAGTTGCGGCTCTTGATCGCCCAGCGCGCGGTGCAGTCGGGCAAGAGCCTCAAGAGTGCGGCCCGGGAATCCGGCTACCTCAACGCGTCAGCGCTGTCCCGGGCGCTGGCCAAGGCCCGCCCGCACCGAGCGGCCCCGGAGCGCACGCCGGTCAACGCGCCAGCCCGTCCACGGCCTGGAACATCGACTGCCGGGCCTGGCTGACGATCTGGCCCTTCCAGGCGTCGGTGTCGGTATAGAACGCGGCCAGCATCTGGGCCTTGATCTGTGCGGCCTTGTCGGCGGGCGTTCCGGGGTGCAGCTGGAGCCACTGTTCACCCCGGATGGCGTTCATCACATCGAGCACGGGCACGGTGCCGTACTCCATGGCGATGCCGGTGTATTCGGCATGGGGGCATTCGTCATAGATGGAGGTCCACATCAGCCCGGTGAGGAAGGCCGAGGTGGACGAGCCGTCATAGATCGAAGTGACCGGCGTGGCGCCGCCGCCGTCCCACCAGGCACGCGCACGCGCCACCGCCGAGGCGTCTTCCTTGCCAGCATAGATGCGCTCGCCATGGCCGCTCGGGCCAAGGCCCGTGTGCAGGTCGATCCAGGCAATCTGCGAGGCGCCCGCGCCATGCTGGCGCAGCACCTGGCGCAGCGTGCGGTTGCTCCAGGTGGGCTCGGTGCCGCCAAAGAAGATGCCCTGCGGAAACTCGTGCTGGCCCTGCGAGATGGCGGCCTGCCAGGCGGCCTCGCCGCGGGTGTCGATGTATTCCTGCACGGCGGCCTGGTTCTCGGGGCCGGGGGGCCACTGCTCGGGCAGCAGCAGGGGCTGCACCTCGCGGTAGGCCGCGTTCACGGGCAGGGGCCGGCTGAAGTCCTGAAAGTTGCGGTTCAGGTCCACGTTCTCATGCGTGAAGCGGCGCACGTGCGAAAAACCATAGGGGTTGAGCGCATGGATGTACAGCGTGGCCACGCCCGCCGCATGCGCTTTGTCGCGCCATTCCTGGTCGTGCAGCGCAAACACCTGCACGCCGCTGCCGCAGTAGCCTTCCACACCGTGGCAGGCGCTGCTCACGATGAGCAGCTTCTTCGCGTCCAGAGGGCCGTCGCGCACCACATCCATCGCCAGGTCCTCGCCGTCGCGGCCCTTGAGCGGGTGCGCGTGGGATTCGATGGGCAGGCCGGCCGCCGCGGCGGCCTCGAGAAACTTCTTGCGGGCCTGCGCGTAGCTGGCCGAAAAGGCGGCGGCAATACCGATCATGGGTGGCGCTTTCAACAACGGGTTCACATCAGAAAAACAAAACCCGGGCCCGCGCTGCGGGCGCCCGGGTTGGGGGGCAGGGTGCCGTGTCAGGCCGCAGAGGCGGGCCGGGCCAGCCATTCTTCCGCCAGCTTCACCCAATAGGTCGCGCCCAGCGGGATCAGGTCGTCATTGAAGTCATAGCTCGGGTTGTGCAGGGTGCACGGGCCGCCGCCATGGCCCATCTCGCGGTGCGCGCCGTCGCCATTGGCGATGAAGCAGTAGGCACCGGGCTTGGCCTGCAGCATGTAGGCGAAGTCCTCGGCCCCCATGGTGGGCTCCTGGGGCACCACGCGCTCCTCGCCCACGATGCCGGCCATCACCTTGCGGGCGAACTCCGCCTCGGCGGGCGAGTTGACGGTGGGCGGGTAGTTGCGCACGAACTCAAACTCGCAGCGCGCATCGTGCGCGGCGCAGTGGTGTTCGGCAATCTGGCGCATGCGCTTTTCCACCAGGTCCAGCACCTCCACGGTGAAGGTGCGCACCGTGCCCTGCAGCTCCACGCTGTCGGGCACCACATTGGTGGCCTCACCGGCGTGGATCATGGTGACCGAGATCACGCCGGCGTCCACGGGCTTCTTGTTGCGGCTGATGATGGTCTGGAAACTTTGCACCATGCCGCAGGCAATGGGCACCGGGTCGATGCCCGTGTGCGGCAGCGCCGCATGGCCGCCCTTGCCGCGGATGGTGATCTTGAACTCGCTGGTCGAGGCCATCACGGGCCCGGGGCTCACGGCAAAGGTGCCCACGGGCATGCCGGGCCAGTTGTGCATGCCGTACACGGCTTCCATCGGGAACTGCTCGAACAGGCCGTCCTCGATCATCACGCGGGCGCCGCCGCCGCCTTCTTCGGCCGGCTGGAAGATCAGGTACACCGTGCCGTCGAAGTTGCGGTGCTTGGCAAAGTGCTGGGCCGCAGCCAGCAGCATGGCCGTGTGGCCGTCATGGCCGCAGGCGTGCATCTTGCCCGCGTGCTTGCTGGCGTGGGCGAAGGTGTTGAACTCCTGCATGGGCAAGGCGTCCATGTCGGCACGCAGGCCGATGGCACGGCCGCTGGCGCCGCCGTCGCGCCCTTTCACAATGCCCACCACGCCCGTCTTGCCCAGCCCGCGGTGGATGGGAATGCCCCATTCGGTGAGCTTTTGCGCCACCACGTCGGCCGTGCGCACCTCTTCAAAACACAACTCGGGGTGGGCGTGAATGTCCCGCCGCACGGCGGCAATACTCGCCGCCTGGGTGACGATGGAGTCGATAACGTTCATGATATGTGTCCTTACGATCTGACAGTCTAGCGCGAGAATGTCTTTACGGCTTTTCCGGGGATCGCGCAAGTTCCTTGTCGGGATGGAATGCCAGGCGCGGGGCGCCGCCAATAGCCCGGCTATTGGCAAGCGCCGCAACGCGGCAGACCGCCCGACAAGGCACTTGCCCTTCGGGTTGAGGTGAAATCGGGCGATTGCGGGGCCAAGTCGCTGGCATGGGCACAAGCCCATGCGGCGCAACATTGGCACCGCACTCATCCCGATTGCGCCTCAACGCGACCCCGGAAAAGCCGCAAAGACGTTCTCACAGCAACACACGTGCCAACCCGGGTTATTCGCTAGCCATCCCATGATTTCCGCCCACGCCCTCGAACTTGCGCAAACCCTGGTGCGCATGAATACCGTCAGCCACCACTCCAACCTGGAGCTGATCCATTTCATCCGCGACCACTTGGCCCGCCTGGGCGTGACGAGCCGCCTCACCTTCAACGCAGACAAGACCAAGGCCAACCTGTTTGCCACGCTGGGCGAGGGCAAGCCGGCCGGCATCATCCTGTCGGGCCACACCGACACCGTGCCCTGGGACGGCCAGGACTGGAGCGTGGACCCGCTCAGCGGCCTGGTGCAGGATGGCCCCGAGGGCCCGAGCCTGTACGGACGCGGCAGCGCCGACATGAAGGCCTTCATCGGCATCGCCGTGTCGCAGGCCGAGCGGTTCCTGCACAGCGACGCGCCTTTCGCGGTGCACCTGGCCTTCAGCTACGACGAGGAGATCGGCTGCTTTGGCGTGAAGGAGCTGATCGCCGACCTGCGCGACGCGAACATCAAGCCCCTGGCCTGCATCGTGGGCGAGCCCACCAGCATGGTCCCCGCCATTGCCCACAAGGGCGTGTACCGCTACCGGTGCTGCGTGCGCGGCAAGGAGGCGCATTCGTCCCTCACACCGCATTCGGTCAACGCCATCGAGATGGCCGCGCGCGTGGTGGGCCGCGTGCGCGACATGGGCGAAGGTTTCGAGAAGACCGAGCCCCGCTTCGAAGGCTTCGACGTGCCGTTCTCCACCACCAGCGTGGGCCAGTTCCATGGCGGCATCGCCGACAACGTGGTGCCGCGCGACGCGGAGTTTCGGTATGAGTTTCGCGACCTGCCCACGGCCAATGCGGCGCAGATGCAGTCCGAGGTGGTGGCCTATGCCCGGTCCCTGGAGCCGGCCATGCAGAAGGTGGCGCCCGCTGCGGGCTTCTCGTTCGAGACCATCTGCGAGATCCCCAGCTTCCTGGGCAGCAAGGACGACCCGGTGACGCGCCTCGCGCAGACGCTGAGCGGCGAGACAAGCACCACGCTGGTGGCCTTCGGCACCGAGGCCGGGCTGTTCAAGAACGCCGGCATCTCCACCGTGGTGTGTGGCCCCGGCAGCATCCGCCAGGCCCACCAGCCGGACGAATACGTGAGCCTGGCGCAGCTAGCGCGCTGCGAGGCCTTCATGCAGGGCCTGGCCAGCACCCGATCCATCGACTGAGCCGCCGGCCCCGCGTCCGGCGAAACCTCAGGTCCGGACGCGGCCGTCCCCGGTCAGCATCGACATCTCCACAAACTTCGACGCCGCATGGCTGGTGGCGCTGTAGGTCACCGGAAAGCCCGAGATCACCTGGCTGCCGATGGCCTCCAGGCCCGTGACGAGGCCATCGCGGGTGAGCTTGCCCGCGCCTTGCGCCAGACGCAGGCCCTCGGTGAACACGCGGGCCGCCAGGAATCCCTCCATGCTGGAGTAGTTGGCCTGCACCTTCTCGCCGCCCTTCTTGATGGCTTCGAGGAATTCGCGCGTGATCTGGCGCGAGGGCTGGTAGGGCGAGGGCACGACCTGCGACACCACCACGCCGGCGCCGTCCTTGCCCAGTTCGTCGGCCAACGCCTGCGTGCCCACGAAGGACACGTTGTAGAACGTGCCGCCAAACCCCGCCTTGCGGGCCGCACGCACAAACGATGCCGCCGAGGCATAGGCCGTGATCTGCACGATGGCGTCGGGCATGGCCGGCACGAGCTTTTCCACCGCCGTCTTCACGTCGGTGGAGTTGCGCTCCACCGTGGCCGTGGCGATGGGGGTGAGCTTGAGTTCGGTGAGCGCGCGCGTCACGCCGTCCAGGCCCGCCTTGCCGTAGGCGTCGTTCTGGTAGAACACCGCGATCTTCTTGAGGCCCAGGTTAGTGAGCTGGCGCACGATGAGCGCGGTCTCGTCGTAATACGAAGCGCGCACATGAAAGATGAGCCGGTTGAACGGCTGGCGCAGCGATTCGGCGCCGGTGAACGGGCCGAAAAACGGAATCTTCTCTTTGGTGAACAGGGGCAGCGCCGCCATGCTGGTCGGGGTGCCGATATAGCCAAACAGCGCGAAAACGTCTTCGGCAATCAGCTTGCGGGTGTTTTCCGCGCAGCGGTCGGGCTCGTAGCCGTCGTCCATGGTGCGGATCTCCACCATGCGCCGGCCCACACCGCCCTGTGCATTGAGCTGGTCGAAATACAGCTTGGCGCCGGCATTGAATTGAATGCCCAGCTGCGCCGCCGGGCCTGTGAATGCGGCCGACTGGCCCAGCACGATCTTGCCCTCACCCTGCGCCCGGGCCAGCGAAAAGCCCCCCAGCGCGGCGGCGCCCAAACCGACGGAAAACTCTCTGCGCCCCAATGCTGTCTTCTTCATGGTGAAATCCCCGGCAAAACAAAATCTCTGCAAAGTCCCCGGCGGCTGTGCGGCGCGCTGACGCAAGCCGCGGCACGGGGAAGGCCGAACGTTGGCATGCCACGGGTTACCCCCTATGCATGCCTGTTCCATCCCGCGTGCAGTTTAACGACGACTCCACAGATGTCCATGTCCCTGTCCCAGCCCCTGTCCACCGACTCCCCCACGCCGTCCGCAGCGCCTGCGCCAGTGCGCGGCGCCTGCCCGCACGACTGCCCCGACACCTGCGCCCTGCTGACCACCGTGGAAAACGGCGTGGCCACGCGCGTGCAGGGCAACCCCGCACACCCGCACACCGACGGCGTGCTGTGCGCCAAGGTCAGCAAATACACCGAGCGGACCTACCACCCCGAGCGCGTGCTCACGCCACTCAAGCGCACGGGGCCCAAGGGCAGCGGCCAGTTCGCCCCCGTCAGCTGGGACGAGGCCTTGAGCGACATCGCCCAGCGCCTGCAAGCCATCGCGGCCCGCGCGCCTGAGGCCATCCTGCCCTACAGCTACGCTGGCACCATGGGCATGGTGCAGGGCGAGAGCATGGACCGCCGCTTCTTCCACCGCCTGGGCGCCTCGCAGCTCGACCGCACCATCTGCGCATCCGCCGGGGCCGAGGCGCTGGTGCAGACGCTGGGCGGCAAGGTGGGCATGAAGGTGGAGTTCTTCGCCGAATCGCAGCTCATCCTCATCTGGGGCAGCAACTCCATCGGCAGCAACCTGCATTTCTGGCGCTATGCGCAGCAGGCCAAGCGGAGTGGCGCCAGGCTGGTGTGCATCGACCCCCGCAAGAGCGAGACGGCCGACAAGTGCCACGAGCACATCCAGCTCCGCCCCGGCACCGACGCCGCGCTGGCCTTGGCGCTGATGCACGAGCTGATCGTCCACGACTGGCTGGACCATGACTACATCGCCCGCCACACGCTGGGCTGGGACCAGCTGCGCGAGCGCGCCCTGCAATGGCCGCCCGAGCGCGCGGCCGAGGTGTGTGGCGTGCCGGTGGAACAGATCCGCCAGCTCGCCCGCGACTACGGCACGACCAAGCCCGCCGCCATCCGCCTGAACTACGGCATGCAGCGCGTGCGCGGCGGAGGCAATGCGGTGCGGGCCGTGGCCTGCCTGCCCGCGCTCACCGGCGCATGGCGGCACCGGGCGGGTGGCGTGCTGCTGTCCAGCTCGGGCCAGTTTCCGGCGCAGCGCGCCGTGCTGCAGCGGCCCGACCTGATGCCGGCCAAAACGCCCCGCACCATCAACATGTCCACCATTGGTGACGACCTGCTGCGCGAGGCCTCGCCCGCCTTCGGCCCCCGGGTGGAGGCCCTCGTGGTCTACAACAGCAACCCCGTGGCCGTGGCGCCCGAGTCCGGCAAGGTGGTGCAGGGCTTTGCGCGCGAAGACCTGTTCACCGTGGTGCTGGAGCACTTCCGCACCGACACGGCCGACTACGCCGACTACGTCCTGCCCGCCACCACGCAGCTGGAACACTGGGACATCCACCTGAGTTACGGCCACACCGATGTGCTGCTCAATCGCCCGGCCATTGCGCCGCAGGGCCAGGCGCGCAGCAATGCGCAGATCTTCCGCGACCTGGCCGCCCGCATGGGCTTCACCGACCCCTGCTTTGCCGACAGCGACGAGGCCCTGTGCCGCCAGGCTTTTGGCGACGCGGTGGACTACGCCCTGCTCGAAAGCCAGGGCTTTGCCACGCTGGCCGTGCCCGATGCGCCGTTCGCCGAGGGCAACTTTCCATCCCCCTCGGGCAAGTGCGAGTTCTACAGCGCCCGCCTGGCCGCACAGGGCCTGGACGGCCTGCCCGACCACCTGCCCAACTACGAGCTGCCCGGCACGGACGCCCGTTACCCGCTGGCCATGATCTCGCCGCCCGCGCGCAACTTTTTGAACTCCACCTTCGTGAACGTGCAGAGCCTGCGCACCATCGAAGGCCGCCCGCTGCTGGAGATCCACCCCGACGACGCCCAGGCGCGCGGCATTGCCGACGGCGACGTGGTGCGCGTGTTCAACGACCGGGGCAGCTACCAGTGCCACGCGGCCGTGTCGCGCCGCGCGCGGCCGGGCGTGGTCAACGGCCTGGGCATCTGGTGGCGCAAGCTGGGGCTTGATGGCACCAACGTGAACGAAGTGACCAGCCAGGCCCTGACCGATCTGGGCCGTGCGCCGACGTTTTATGACTGCCTGGTGGAGGTGGAGGCGCGGACCGGCGCGGCCGGGGACGGACAGACGATCGCTATTACTTAGATAGCAATAAGCCGTTTATCAATAAGCGGTAACGGCCATTTTTGGCCTGAACTTCATCGTGCAGTGGCGCACGCGGGCGCCACGCTGCACGCCCCCTCTTGAAAACCGGCGAACCGCTTCCAGTTCAGGAACCGGAAGCGCTGGAGACTGGAACCCCACCGCCTTCGGCGCTCCGTTGTTGTGTTGTTGACTGACTGACTGAACCACTGACGGAGGTTTCGCCATGTACCGATCCCTGTTTCCACGCGACGTGTTCGCCGAGATGGATCGCCTGCAACGCGAGATGCAGCAGGCCTACGATCTGTCGCCCACCATCCGCGGCTTTTCCCGCAACGGTTTCCCCGCCATCAACGTGGGGGGAACACCCCAGAGCATCGAGATCTACGCGTTTGCGCCCGGCGTGGACCCGGGCACGCTCGAGGTCAATCTCGAGCGCGGGCTGCTGAGCATTGCGGGCGAGCGCAAGAGCTCGCTGGCCAGCGCCGATGCCAAGGCCACCGCGCACATCAACGAACGCTTTGACGGCCGGTTCCGGCGCGCGGTCACGCTGCCCGACGACGCCGACCCCGATGCGGTGAATGCCCAGTTGCGCGATGGCGTGCTGCACATCTCGGTGCAGCGCCGCGCCTCGGCCCAGCCACGCCGCATCACGGTGCAGTGATGCCCGCCCCGTCTTCGGCCCACCCGGCGGAAGGCGGCCCCGATCCCCGAGAAAGGACCCCATCGAAGGAGAACCACCATGTCGCATGACGTACAGACCTCGCCCTCTGCAACTTCCCGCCACCCCGACCGCCCGGGCGACCGCGCCGGGCGCTACAGCGACGCCACGCTCACGCCCCCGGTGGACGTGATCGAGGATGCCGGTGGCATCACGCTGTATGCCGACCTGCCCGGCGTGAGCCGCGAGCGGCTGAACCTGCAGGTTGAATCCGACACGCTGACCATCGAGGCCGAGTCTGGCCTGAACGTGCCCGAGGGCCTGACGTCCAGCCACACGGAGGTGGGCCTCGCGCGCTTCCGGCGGGTGTTCACGCTCAGCAAGGAGCTGGACACCGAGCGCGTGTCGGCCGAGCTGGCACAGGGCGTGCTGACGCTGCGCATCCCCAAGGCCCAGCACGCGCAGCCCCGGCGCATCCAGGTGCAGGCCGCCTGAGCCTGCAAGCAACAGGCGCGGCGCATCCAACCCGATTACAGCGCCGCTTCCAGGATCCGCCGGCTCACGGCCGGCGTGATCTCGCGCTGCTCGCCCAGCTTCACCATGCCGTGCGCTTCCAGCTGCGCCACCACCGCGCCCACGGTGTCGGCGCCCAGGCCGTAGCCCGACAGGCGCGTGGCGATGCCCATGCTTTCAAAGAAGTCGCGCGTGCGCTCGATGGCCGCGGTGATGCGCTCATCGTCTGTGCCGGTGGTGATGCCCCACACACGCTCGCCGTACTGCAGCAGCTTGGCGCGCTTGGCACCGCGGCGCTCGTGCAGCAGCGCGGGCAGCACGATGGCCAGGGTGCGCGCATGGTCGATGCCGTGCAGCGCAGTCAGTTCATGGCCGATCATGTGCGTGGCCCAGTCCTGCGGCACGCCGGCGCCGATCAGGCCGTTGAGCGCCAGGGTGGCCGTCCACATCAGGCTGGCGCGGTCGTCGTACACGGGCTCGGGGGCCGTCAACAGGCGCGGGCCGATCTCGATGAGCGTCTGCAGGATGCCTTCGGCAAACCGGTCCTGCACGGGCGCGTTGACGGGGTAGGTCAGGTACTGCTCCACCGTGTGCACGAACGCATCGACCACGCCGTTGGCCAGCTGCTGGGGCGGCAGGGTATAGGTCTTGGTGGGGTCGAGCACCGAGAAAACCGGGTAGGTGTGGCGGCTGCCGAACGAGAGCTTGGCGCCCCGCTCGCGGTGGGTGATGACGCCGCCGTTGTTCATCTCCGAACCCGTGGCGGGCAGCGTGAGCACCGCGCCAAACGGCAGCGCGGCCGTGATGTTGTGGCCAAACTTTTCGAGGATGGCCCAGGGGTCGCCGCCCTCAAAGCGCACGGCGGCCGCGATGAACTTGGTGGCGTCGATGACCGAGCCGCCGCCCACGGCCAGCAAGAAGTCAAAACCCCCCTCGCGGATCTGCGCCACGGCCTTCATGCAGGTCTCGTAGCTGGGGTTGGGCTCGATGCCGCTGAAGGTGGCGTGCTCGCGCTCGCCCAGCGCGGCGCGCACCTCGGCCAGCGTGCCGGTCTTCTCGGCGCTGGCACCACCCACCAGGATCAGCACCTTGGCAGCAGCGGGCACCAGCCTGGCCAGGTCGGCAATGCGGCCCTGGCCGAAGACGATGTGCGTGGGGTTGTGGAAGTCGAAATTGAGCATGGAGTGATCAGAGAGATGGCGTGAGGGGGCGCAAGGTCGCGCGGAAGCGGACCATTGTGCGGCCCGCCCTGCGGGCCGGCACGTCTCCGGCCGGACAGACTGATGGGGTTCTAAGCCGCCGCGCCGGGCATCTGCCGCATCAGGTCTTGCAGCCGTCCGGCCATGAAATCGCGCAGCGCGCGCACCAGCGGCGTGAGCTGTCGGCGGCTGGGCACCACCAGATACAGCGGCACGGCCTCGGTGGTCCAGCCCGGGCACAGCGGCACCAGGCGGCCTGCGGCCAGGTCGCCCGCCACATCAAAGAATGACTTGTAGGCCACGCCCCGGCCCAGCACCGCCCAGCGGCGCACCACGTCGCCATCATTGGCCACGTTGCGGGCGCGCACCCGCACCACCAGCTCCTGGCCCGCCGCGTCCCAGAAGCGCCAGCGGTCGTGCACGTCTTCGCCCAGCATGAAGCACAGGCCATCGTGCGCGCCAAGTGCGTGCGGCGTGCCGGGCGTGCCATGTGCGGCCAGGTACGCCGGTGCGGCGCACAGCACGCGCCGGTGGTCGGCCACCAGCGGCAGCGCCACCAGGCCCGAATCCTGCGGCTTGCCATAGCGAAAGGCGGCGTCCACCGGCTCGCTGTAGACATTGGCCACGCGGTCGGCCAGGTGCAGGCGGATGTCGATGCCCGGGTGTTCGGTCTGGAATGCGTCCAGCCAGGGCAGCAGCACATTGCGCCCCAGGTCGGACGGCGCTGCCAGCTGCAGTGTGCCACGCAGCGCACCCGCCCGACCGCTGGCCAGTTGGCCCTGCACCTGCTGCAGCGCGGCCAGCGCGGGGCGGCAGTGCTCCAGAAACAGCGTGCCCTCCGGCGTGAGCCGCAGGCTGCGCGTGGAGCGCACGAACAGCGAAACGCCCAGTTCGGCCTCCAGCCGCTTGAGCGCCGCGCTGGCCGCCGCCGGGCTCAGGTCCAGGGCCCGCGCCGTGGCCGACAGGCTGCCGCTGTCCACGGTGCGCACGAAGATGTCCAGGTCTTGCAGGCTTTTCACAGGCGCGGTCTTTCAAATATTGATTGAAGATGCATTCAACCACCAGCCCATTTAAAACCAAACCCAAAAGACCAATCATTCAGGCACGCCCTTTTTTTTGCCACTCCCCATCCTGGAACCCGACCATGAAAGCCATTGGCTACACCCAGCCCGGCGCCATCGACCGCGCCGACGCCCTCCTTGACATCACGCTGCCCGAGCCCGTGGCCACCGGCCACGACCTGCTGGTGGAGGTGCGCGCCGTCTCCGTCAACCCCGTGGACACCAAGGTGCGCAAAAGCACCGGCCCGGCAGAAGGCCAGCCCTACAAGGTGCTGGGCTGGGACGCCAGCGGCATCGTGCGCGCCGTGGGCCCGGAGGTGACGCTTTTCCAGCCCGGCGACCGCGTCTGGTACGCGGGCTCCATCGCCCGGCCCGGCACCTACAGCGAGCTGCACGTGGTGGACGAGCGCATCGTGGGCCACGCGCCGAAGTCGCTGGACGACGCCGAGGCCGCCGCGCTGCCGCTGACCGCCATCACCGCCTGGGAACTGCTGTTTGACCGCCTGGGCGTGTCGCCTGGCAAGCAGCCGACCACCCAGACCCTGCTCATCATCGGCGCGGGCGGCGGCGTGGGCTCCATCCTCACGCAGCTGGCGGCGCGGCTGACCAGCCTCACGATCATCGGCACCGCATCGCGCCCCGAAACCCAGCAGTGGGTGCGCGACCTGGGCGCCCACCACGTCATCGACCACAGCCAGCCGCTGGCCCAAGAGCTGGCGCGCATCGGCCACCCCACGGTGGACATCATCGTGAGCCTCACGCAGACCGACGCGCACTTCGACCAGATCGTGGAGGCCATCGCGCCCCAGGGCCAGTTTGCGCTGATCGACGACCCGGTGTCGCTGGACATCACGAAGTTCAAGCGCAAGTCGGTGTCGGTGCACTGGGAGCTGATGTTCACCCGCGCGCTGTTTGGCACGGACGACATGATCGGCCAGCACCGCCTGCTGACCGAGGTGGCGCAGCTGGTGGATGCGGGGCTGATCCGCACCACGCTGGACCAGCGCATTGGAACGATCAATGCGGCGAACCTGAAGCGGGCCCATGCGCTCATCGAGAGCGGCAAGGCGCGGGGGAAGCTGGTGCTGGAGGGGTGGACCTGACAGGCCAGCCACCTGCGCTCGCAATAGAGTGGTCGCCAGCCCTTGCAGTCAAAACGCGGCGCAGATCGTTGCCAAAGCTTTGGTCACCCCGTGCGTATGCCGACCACATAGCCGGTTTGAAGGTTGCGCACCTCAGAAGCGAGCTGGGGTGCACACTGTCGGGTCTGCGAAGGAATTGAACTTGAACCACAACCCCAGAGGCGACAGTGGCACACGCAAAAAGGCGCCGCTGTATCGCAAGGTGAACACCACCGCGCACCGCGTGCACCACGGCCGAGGTGGCGACTTCAGCGATGACCGAAATGCGCGCGCTACGCAACTCGGTGATTCAGCGCGCAGCCCCATGCACGGTCGCCGCCAACTGGGGCTGGACTACACCCCGCTGTTCAGGTTTCTGCTCTCCAAGGTGGGCACGCAATGGGATGCGGTGTACAGCGAAGCCCGATCACGGCTGGATCGCCCAGACCCGATCTTCTGGCTGGTGGCGCTCCAGCCATCCCAACGGCATCGGTACGTGCGCATCGGCGAGTCGAGCTACTACAGCGGCATGTGTGTCGATGACAACGGAACACTGCAGTTGGTGGATCCCGGGATGGGGCCGTCCAGCCTGGTGCCCCAGTGCCAATGCTGCACACACACTTTCAACGGTGCACCCTTCACACGACGGTTCGTGGACCTGTACACATCGCTGGAGCCGGATGGCGTGTGAGACACGAAACTGGAAGCTTGAGAGCCTGTGGTCAGAGGCGGCTGTGATTCCATGGAGCGCCACCGGTCCCTCAGCGCACAGGCCGCAAATATGATCAGCCTGCGCGCAAGACCCCTCAGTCCAGCTTCACCCCGGCCTCCTTGATGATCTCCCCCCAACGCTTCGACTCGGCCCGGGCCATGGCGCGGAACTGTTCGGGCGTGCCGGGCAGGGCTTCCATGCCGAAGTCGGTCATGCGCTTGACCACGGCGGGGTTCAGCAGGGCCTTGTTCAGCTCGGCGTTCAGGCGGGTGGTGATGGCGGCAGGCAAACCCGCAGGCGCCAGGATGCCCTGGAAGGCGAACACCTCGGTGTTGGGCACGCCGGATTCGGCCAGGGTGGGCACGTCCGGCAGTGCGGCCACGCGCTTGGCCGAGCCGATGGCCAGCGCGCGCACCTTGCCGCTGGTGATGACCGGCAGGCCTGCGGCCAGGTCCAGGAACATGCACGGCACCTGGCCGCCCATCACGTCCTGCAGCGCAGGCGCGGCACCCCGGTAGGGGATGTGCGTGAGGAAGGTCTTGGTGCGGTTCTTGAACATCTCCATCGCCAGGTGGTGCGGCGAGCCGTTGCCGGGCGAGGCGTAGTTGAGCTTGCCGGGGTTGGCCCGCGCGTAGGCCAGGAAGTCCTTGAGTGTCTGGGCCTCGAACGAGGGGTGCACCACCAGCGCCAGCGGAAAGCGGCTGATGGCGCCGACGTAGGTGAAGTCCTTTTCAGGGCTGAACGGCAGCTTGCTGAACAGGTGTTCGTTGTAGGCCAGGATGGCGTTGTCGGCCGACATGAAGGTGTTGCCGTCGGGCTTGGCCGTGGCCACCATCTGGCCGCCGATGTTGGTGGCGGCGCCGGGGCGGTTGTCCACGATGATCTGCTGGCCCAGGGTCTGGCGCATGGCTTCGGCCACGGTGCGTGCCAGCACGTCGGTGCCACCGCCGGCCGGGTAGGGCACGACCCAGCGCAGGGGCTGGTCGGGCCAGGTGGACTGGGCCTGCGCCCAGGGGGCGACGGATGCTGCGGCCAGGGCGGAAAGAAGGGTTCTGCGGTCCATGGTTGTTGTCTCCTTACTATAAAAATAGTAGCTGTCAGCGCTTATTCATAAAGCGCTGGCGCCTGTTTTTGCTTGAAATTTTTGGATTACACGGGCGCGGCGATCGTCTGGTCGATGGCGCCAAAGATGCTGGCGCCGTCCTTGCCCTTGACCTCGATGCGGATGGTGTCGCCGAACTTCATGAATTCGGTGCTGGGCTTGCCGTCCTGGATGGTTTCGATGCAGCGCTTTTCGGCAATGCAGCTGTAGCCCTTGGGCCATTCGGTGCGGCCGTTCTGCTCCACGCCCTTGTTGCTGACGGTGCCGCTGCCGATGATGGAGCCCGCGCGCACATTGCGCGTCTTGGCCACGTGGGCGATCAGCTGGCCGAAGTGGAAGGTCATCTCGGGACCTGCGTCGCACATGGCGACCTTGCGGCCGTTCCAGGTGGATTGCACGGTGAGGTTCACGCGACCGTGGTCCCAGGCGTCGCCCAGCTCGTCGAGCGTGACGGCCACAGGGCCAAAGGCGGTGGCCGGCTTGCTCTGGAAGAAGCCGAAACCCTTGGCCAGCTCGGCCGGGATCAGGTTGCGCAGGCTCACGTCGTTGGCAATCATCACCAGCCGGATGCCGTCCAGCGCCTGGTCGGCCGTGGTGCCCATCTTCACGTCGCCAGTGATGACGGCGATCTCGGCCTCGAAGTCGATGCCCATGGCCTCGCTGGGCACCACCACGTCGTCGCAGGGGCCGATGAAGTCGTCGCTGCCGCCCTGGTACATCAGCGGGTCGGTGTAGAAGCTCTCGGGCACTTCGGAGTTGCGCGCTTTTCGCACCAGTTCGACGTGGTTGATGTAGGCCGAGCCGTCAGCCCACTGGTAGGCGCGGGGCAGCGGGGCCATGCACTGGGCGGGGTCGAAGGGGAAGGCATGGCGCGCGCGGCCGCTGTTGAGCTGGTCGTACAGGTCCTGCAGCTGGGGCGCCATGAAGCCCCAGTCGTCCAGCGCCTGCTGGAGCTTGCTGGCGATGCCGGTCGCATAATGGGCCGTGCCCAGGTCGCGGGAGACGACAACCAGTTGGCCGTCGCGCGAGCCGTCTTTGTAGGTAGCGAGTTTCATGGTGGCAGGACCTTTGTCTCAGAGTGGTTGATGGGCACCGCTAGCGAAATTACGCTTTGGTAAATTGATTTAACTAAACAAAACTCGCAAATTTTAGTGCACATGGACAAAGAACGTGCAGGAATTCAATCGGTGGAGGTGGGATTTGCCCTGCTGGAGGGGCTGACGCGCTCGCGCGGGCCGCTGATGCTCAAGGACGTGGCGGCCGCGGGCGGCATGAGCGCGGCCAAGGCGCACCGCTATCTGGTGAGTTTTCAGCGCCTGGGCCTGGTCACGCAGGACCCGCGCACCGCGCGCTACGACCTGGGCCCGGCCGCGCTCAAGCTGGGGCTGGCCTCGCTGGCACGCCTCGATGCCGTGCGCCTGGCCCGCGAGCGCATGCCCGCGCTGATGGAAAGCATCGGCCACACGCTGGCGCTGGCGGTGTGGGGCAATCACGGCCCGACCATCGTGCACTGGGAGGAGTCGCCCCAGGCCGTCACCGCCAACCTGCGCCTGGGCGATGTGATGCCGCTGCTGTCGTCGGCCACGGGCCGGTGCTTTGCGGCCTTCATGGCGCCCGAGGTGGTGGCACCGCTGCTGAAGGACGAGCTGGCGCGCGCCGTGAAGATGCGCCGCAGCGACCTGCCCGCCACCATGGCCGAGGTCAACGCCCTCTTGGCCGACGTGCGCGCGCACGGCGCCGCCCGCGTGGTGGACACCCTGCTGCCCGGCATCGTCGCCTTTTGTGCCCCCGTGTTCGACGCGGACGGCCACCTGGAGCTGGGCATCACCACGCTGGGCTCCATCGCCACCTTCGACCCCGAATGGGGCGGCGCGGTGGATGCCCCGCTGCGCGCAGCGGCGGCCCAGCTGTCGAGCGACCTGGGAGCGGGCAGCGCATGACGCCCCGCGCCCGCTGCATGCCGCAGCACCCGCCAGGGCCGGCGCGGCTGCGGGGCTGAGCGCAGCATGCCCCGGCGCGCACTGGCCCTCATCACCACGCTGGTGCTGGCCTTGCACTGGCTGGTGCTGCACGGCGTGCCGCTGCAGTGGGACCACCCCGCGCCCCCGTCGGGCCAGGTGTTCAGCACGCGCAGCATTGCCGCGCCGCCGCCGGCACCCTGGCTGCCCGCCGCCCAAGCCGCCACCCCCACCGCAGTGCCCGCCAAGCCGCGCGCTGCACCCAAGCCCCGGGCCCGCCCCACCACGGCCCCGCCAGTGGCCGCACCGGCCGAAGCCCCACCGGCGCAAGACGGCCCGGGCACCGGCAGCGATGCGTCGGCAAACGCTGCCCCCGCTGCACCCACGCCCGACCTTGCGGCCACAGAGGGCGCAGAGGTCGCGGACGCAGGCCCGCCCACCGAGGCACTGCCAGCAGCTGCCGACGCGGCCCAGGCAGCCGCCGCCCCGGCGTCGTTGCCTGCCTCGTTGCCGGCCTCTTCGCCCGCCACCGCGCAGGCTTCCGGCCCCCGCCCCGAGGCGACCTCGGGCGTGGACATCACGCCGCCCGGCGCGGGCACCGGCACCCAGCCCAGCACCACGCCACCGCCCGTGCGCCTGCCGCCGCCCACCCGGCTGGCGTTTGACGTGAGCGGGCAGGCCAAGAAGTTCACCTACCACGCCCGCGCCGAGCTGCTCTGGCAGCACGATGGCAGCCGATACCAGGCGCGCCAGGAGCTGAGCGCCTTCCTGCTGGGGTCGCGCGCGCAGAACAGCACCGGTCAAATCACCGCACACGGCCTGCTGCCCGAGCGGTTTTCCGACCGCGCGCGCAGCGAGCAGGCCGCGCATTTCGACTATGCCAAGGGCCGCATCATCTTCAGCGCGAACACGCCCGAAGCGCCCGTGGGCCCCGGGGCGCAAGACCGCCTGAGCGTGTTCATCCAGCTGGGCGCCATGCTGGCGGCCGACCCGGCCCGATTCGTGCCGGGCACGCAGCTCACGCTGACCACGGTGAGTGCGCGCAGCGCCGAGCGCTGGACCTTCACGGTGGAGGGCCCGGACACGCTGGACCTGCCTTCGGGCCCCACCCCGACCCTCAAGCTGCAGCGCCTGCCGCGCAAGGAATACGACCAGAAGGCAGAGCTGTGGCTGGCCCCGTCCCTGGGGTATTTGCCCGTGCGCATCCGCCTCACTCAGGCCAATGGTGACTTTGCCGACCTGCAGCTGCGCGGCAGCAGCCCGCCGTGAGTCTTGCCTTGAGGCCTGCCGCCGCCCGCCCCTCGCCCCTGCACCACGTGTTGCGCGCACGCGCCAGCCGCGCAAAAAAGCCCCATCGGCCCGGCAGGCCCCGGTTTTCATGAAATACTGCGTCGCAGCAGGGTCGATGCGGCGCCGCAGGCCGATGGGGGCTCACCCCCTCCGGTCAGACAACACGCCACCGCACCGCCGGGATTTCCCGCAAGCCGCCCCCGGGGCTTGAACTCTGTGTGACTGCAGTCATCTGACTTTTGAGCGCAGGCTCTATCAACCAGGGGAACACGATGCACATGCTCTACGACTCAGAATCTTTTGTGGTGGTCCACATGCTGCCCGATGCCGTGGAGAAAAAAAGCACCCAGGCATTGAACGACACCCCGCCGGCCACCCCCCAGCTTGCACGCCACGGCTTCGAGATCGTGGACAAGCGATCGGGCAAGGAGGTGTACCTCGACGGCTCCTGGGCCGAGATGTTCCAGGAACAGATCCTGGCGTGGCAGCGCGACACCCCCACGCAGGAAGAAGTGGAAGACGCGCTGGATCGCTATGCGGGGCTGGCGCAGAACCCGGTCGTGGTTCACTAAGACACCCCCCTGAGCCGCTGCGCGGCTTCCCCCCGCTCTCGCTACGCTGCGCTGCGCGGGCAGGGGGACGATGCCCTCGCTGCGGGGCGGCCCTTGCTCGGCATCCCTGGCCATGGGGCGCGCCAGTTTTGTCGTGCAGTTCTTCTTTTCAAATCTTTAGCGCTTGGTGTTCGTCGCCGGGATAAATCCGCCGGTACAGCGGGTCCACCAGCATCAGCACCGCGATCAGGCGGCAGACCTGGAAGGCGGTGACCACGGGCACGCCCAGCTGCAGCACCTTGGCGGTGATGGCCATTTCGGTGATGCCGCCGGGCGAGGTGCCCAGCAGCAGCGTCACCCAGGGCAGGCCCGTGGCCACCGCGAGCAGTGCGGCAAAGGCCGCGCAGATGGCCATGAGGGCCAGCGTGCCCAGGGCCACGGTGGCCAGCCAGCGCGGTGCGGTGTGCAGAAACTCGCGCCGGAACCGCACGCCCAGGCTCACGCCGATCACCAGCTGCGCCGCGTTCACCAGCCACTGCGGCACCGCCGAGAGCACGAACCCGGCCATGGTGAACGCCATGGACACCAGCATCGCCCCCATGAACCACGGGTTGGCGCGGCCCAGGCGGTCCATCGCCAGCGCGCCCGCACCGGTCAGCACGGCCATCAGTGCCAGGCCGGCGCCGTCCACCACGCGCACGGGCGGCGGCAGGATGTCCAGGCCGTGCAGGCCGCTCCACTGAAGCGCAAACGGAATCGTCACGGTGACGATCAGCAGGCGCAGGCTGTGGCTGGCGGCGACGAGGTCGGTGCGCGCATTCTCGCGCTCTGACAGCAGCGTCATCTCCGAGGCCGCGCCGATGGCGCCCGAGAAGTAGCTGGTGGCGCGCATCATCGGCGCCGGTACGCCGTGCATGCGCGGCGCATGCACGCGGTACAGCCAGGCGCCAAACAGCCAACCCAGAAACAGCGCCCACACCACGCCCAGCACAATGGCCCACCACAGCCCGCCGATCAGTGCCACCACGTCGGGCGTGAAGTAGAGCCCCAGCGCGGCGCCGATGGTCCACTGCCCCGCGTTGCGCAGCGGGCCCCAGCTTTCGGTGGGCCCGCCGGCGATGGACACCAGCGACGTGGCCAGCAGCGGGCCGATCATCCAGGGCAGCGGGGTGTGCAGCGCCACACAGGCCGCTGCGGCGGCCCAGGCCAGGGCCAGCGTGGCAAGTGCGCGAACGGCAAACGGCAATCGCATGACGAGCAAAGAGAGAGAGAGAGAGAGAGAGATGGAGATGGAAGCAGGAGCGGCCGAACGACCGGCGGCGCAACGGCCATTCAGCCGGTGCGCGCCGCCCCGCACACCGGAAGGCCGGGCGGCGGGCTTCCAGTATCCGGCCAGCGCACAGGCCGCCCCGGGTTCCCGCCGTGCCGAGGCAGCATGGCAGGCATCGCCATCAGGAATCTGTTCGCGCGCCGTGCTCGCCCACGGAACATCCGTCAAAAGTGAGCTCAGCGCTTATCCACATTCCCTCGGCAGCTATCATTTTTGCAATGCCTACGAAGGCGGCGGCGCCCCACGCCGCGCGGCCATCTCGCGGCCCATGGACGCCAGCGCGGCGGGCGGCAGCAGCGCCCGCGCGGCGGGGTAGGCAATGTCTTCTTCCGCCGCGATGTGGGCTGCATAACGCTGGGCAAAGCGATCGAACGCGGACGCATCCTCTGCGGTGAAGTGCCCCGCGCCGCGCCCGTCGGCCAGCGCCTGCAGGGGCGCTCGCGCGGCAGCCCAGTCGGCCTCCATGGCCGCGTGGTCATCCTGCAGCCGTTGCACCAGCGCCTGCACTTGGGGGCTGGCGCGGGCCCGCAGCAGCGGGAACACATGCCGCTCCTCGTCTTCATGGTGCAGCGGCGCGGCGATGTCGAAATAGCGCAGCACATCGCGCGCGGCATGGCGGGCGTCGGTGTCGGCGCCGTGCTGGTGCACATGGGCACGCAGGCGCGCGAGCAGGTCCAGCGTGCGCAGCACGCGCTCGTGGCAGGCCTGCAGCATGGCAAAGGGCTGCTCAAACCCCACGCCGGGGCTGCGCAGGGCGGCCGGCATGGCTGCGGTGCCGCTCATCCGCAGCTGCCCAGGTGGCCGCACTGCGTGCAGTAGTCGCAGCCGTCCTTGCGGATCACCGCGTGGGCACCGCATTCGCTGCACTTCTTGCCCGCCATGGCCTGGGGCACGGCCACGGGCGGCGGCGCGGGCTCGTCCAGCGGCAGCTGCTGCTGCACGGGGTCGGCCACGCGGCGCGCCAGGATGTTCTGGATGGCATAGGCCATGGCGGCCACTTCCGAGTCGTGCCACATCGGCACCAGCGTGCCGTCGTCCTTGCGGTGCTGACCCAGGCGCACGGGGCCCCGGTCCCAGGCCACCTTGCGCATGTCGGACAGCGCCCGCTCCAGAAAGCCGCCGCGCGCGGCGAGCGACAGCATGCGCATGCTGGAGGTGATCCACTGCTGCGACTCGCCGCTCTGGCCGACGGGCATGAAGAACTCTATGGCGCGGTCCACCGTGCGGCCCCCCACGCCCGTAGGCACGGGCAGGAAGGACACGATGAGGTACAGCGTCTTGTGGCCCTCCTGCGTCCAGTATTCGAGCTTTTCGGCCACGGCCGAGAGGCCGCCCTGCGGCCGGCTCTCGATCACCGTGCGCATCGGGTCCACAGGCGGCGTGGCCGTTGCGGCCGTTGCGGCCGTTGCGGCAGGTGCGGCGGCGGGTGCGGGCGCCGGTGCAGCCTCGGCATGCGTTTCGAGCACGGCGCCCAGAATGCTGTTGGGCCGGTAGGTGGCCAGGCCCTTGAGCCGCGCGCGCCAGGCCTGCAGGTACAGGTCCTTGAAGTCCTCGTACGGGTAGTCCGCCGGGATGTTCACGGTCTTGGAGATCGCCGTGTCCACAAAGGGCTGCACGGCTTCCATCATCGCGATGTGCTCCTGCGCAGACATGGAGAGCGCCGACACGAAATAGTCGGGCAGCGCATCCACATCGCCGCCCCGCTCACGGTACAGCCGCCAGGCGTGGTCTTCCACCGCGTATTCGGTGGTGCTGCCGTCGGCCTGCCGCTTCTTGCGCCGGTACGTCCACGAGAACGGAGGCTCGATGCCGTTGGAGGCGTTGTCGGCAAAGGCCAGGCTCACCGTGCCCGTGGGCGCGATGGACAGCAGGTGGCTGTTGCGGATGCCGTGCTCGTGGATCCGGGCCTTGAGCGTCTCGGGCAGGCGGCTGGCAAAGGTGCCCTGCGCCAGATAGCCCCGGGCATCGAATTTCGGGAAAGCCCCTTTCTCGCGCGCCAGCTCCACCGACGCCGCATAGGCCGCGTCGCGCATGCATTCGGCAATGCGTGCGGCCATGGTGCGGCCTTCGGGCAGGTCGTAGCGCAGGCACAGCATGGCCAGCACATTGCCCATGCCGGTAAAGCCCACGCCGATGCGCCGCTTGGCCATGGCCTCGTCCCGCTGCTGCGGCAGCGGCCAGAAGGTCACATCGAGCACGTTGTCCAGCGCCCGCACCTGCAGCGCCACCGCCTCGCCGAAGGCCTCGAAGTCGAACGCCGCCACGCCGCCAAAACCAAATGGGTGGCGCACGAAGCGCGTGAGGATGATGGGGCCAAGGTCGCAGCAGCCGTAGGACGGAAGTGGCTGCTCGCCGCACGGGTTGGTCGCCGCGATGTCCTCGCAGTAGTGCAGGTTGTTGTCTTCGTTGATGCGGCCCAGAAACAGGATGCCCGGCTCGGCGAAGTCGTAGGCGGATTGCATGATGGTGTCCCACAGCTGCCGCGCCTGCACGGTGGCATAGACCCACTGGCCGTCGGCCCGCTGGTGGGCGCCCTGGGCCTGCAGCGCGGCGCCGGGCGCGGCCTGGTGCACCAGCTCCCACGGGGCGTCGTTCTGCACGGCCTCGATGAAAGCGTCCGACACGCCCACCGACACGTTGAAATTGTTCCATCGCCCGGGTGTGCGCTTGGCAGTGATGAACTCCAGCACATCGGGGTGGTCGATGCGCAGCACGCCCATCTGGGCGCCCCGGCGCGCGCCCGCGCTCTCGACCGTGGAGCAGGACTGGTCGAACACGTTCATGTAGCTGCACGGCCCCGAGGCCATGGAGGCCGTGCCCTTCACATGCGCGCCCTTGGGCCGGATGCGCGAAAAATCGTAGCCCACGCCGCCGCCGCGCCGCATGGTTTCGGCGGCCTCGCGCAGGGCTTCGTAGATGCCCGGAAAGCCCCCCTCGTCCACGCCCTGGATGCAGTCGCCCACGGGCTGCACGAAGCAGTTGATCAGCGTGGCCTGGATGTCGGTGCCCGCCGCGCTCATGATGCGGCCCGCACCGATGGCGCCGGCCTGAAGGTTGGCCAGGAACAGGGCTTCGTATTGCTCGCGCAGCTGCGGTCGCTCCACCGAGGCCAGGGCACGCGCCACGCGCTGGTAAAGCTCGTGCACCGTGGTTTCGCCGGGCTTGAGGTACTTTTCGCGCAGCACGTCCAGACTGATGGGCTGCGCACCGAGGGTGGGTTGGATGGGGGGCTGAGGTTCGCGTTTCATGGAGCCGATGATTGGGTTTTCACGCAGACACGGCGTTGCGGTCCGTCAAGGAGCACCCATTCCACTCCGATTGCCGCCGCATGGCAAGCCAGCACCCCCGCGCCCCTGCGCCCCTGCTCCCCCGCCCCCCATCCACCGAGCCGCTGCGCCTTGCAGGCCCCGTACCATGGCGGCATGCCAGGTTCTGCTTTTTCCATGTCAATCTGTATCGTCGCCGCGCGGACGGCAGCGCTGTCATCAGCCCTGTCGGCCACTCTGCTGGTCGCCCTGGGGCTCGCGGGCTGCGCCAGTGCGCCAGTGCCCACGCCCACGACCACGCCCGCTGCGGCCGTGCCGCCCCGCTCCGCGGCGCCCTGGCCCGAGCGGCTGCAGGCGCTGCTGCCCACGGACGTGCTGCTGCTGGGCGAGCAGCACGATGCACCCGACCACCAGCGCCTGCAGCGCGAGGCCGTGCAGTGGCTGGCCGAGCGCGGCCAGCTGGCGGCCCTGGTGTTGGAAATGGCCGAGCGGGGGCACGGCACCGCCGGCCTGCCGCGCGACGCCACCGAGGCCGCAGTGCAGGCCGCCCTGCAGTGGCGCGATGCGGCCTGGCCGTGGGCGGCCTATGGCCCCGTGGTGATGGCGGCCGTGCGCGCGGGTGTGCCCGTGCTGGGCGGCAACCTGCCCCGCGCCGAAATGCGCAGCGCCATGGCCGACACCCGCTGGGACCGGCACCTGGGCGCGCCCGCCATGGACCGCCAGATCGCCGCGCTGCGCGACGGCCATTGCGGCCTGCTGCCCCCGTCGCAGCTGGCACCGATGGCGCGCATCCAGATCGCGCGGGACGCGGCCATGGCCGACGTGGCACGCGCCGCGCGCCAGCCGGGCCAGACCGTGGTGCTGGTCGCGGGCGGGGGCCATGTGCTGCGCAGCCTGGGTGTGCCCACGCACTGGCCGCCAGATTTCAGATCAAAAGTGGCCCTGGCGCTTACTGATCCTTCATCGACAGCTATCAAATCAGAAGCAGGCGCACAAAAGCCGCAAGCCGGTGACGCCGACACCCTGCTGCACACCCCCGCCCTGCCGCCCAAGGACCACTGCGCCGCCCTGCGCCAGCAGTGGGCCCCGCGCGCGCAGTAGCTGGGCTGGATATGGCTGCCGACGGTGCCTGCCAGGAGTCTGCGCGGTAGAGGGCATCGAAG
>NZ_JBMIRS010000074.1:0-1367 GCF_049198005.1 Paracidovorax sp. MALMAid1276
GAACAGGAAAGCCAACAGAATCAACGATCTACCAACACCACCCCCGCGCCAGTGCTGGGTTTGCGTACCGCCAGTTATTGCACTGAAAACGAGGGGACCCCGTCTATGCGGATCGCCTGGTGGTCGCCGCCGAAGGTCAGATCGTGTGCGAGCACCAGCGCCTGATCGAGCGTAACCACCATGGTGCGGGACAGACCGTCTACGACTGGCGCCACTACTTGGCGGTGCTGCAGCGCAAACCAGGAGCTTTGCGCAACGGCGCCCCATTCCTGGAGCTGCCAGCGGCCTTCAAGCGACTGCAGGCCACCTTGCTCAAGCAACCCGGCGGCGACCGAGAGATGGTGGAGGTACTGGCACTGGTGCTGCACCACGATGAACAGGCGGTGCTCGCTGCAGTGGAGCTGGCACTGGAGTCAGGGGCTGCCAGCAAGATCCACATCCTGAACGTGCTGCACCGCCTGCTGGACGGCAAGCCCGCTCCAGCACCGGTCACATCGCCCCAGGCCCTCAAGCTGGCGGTAGAACCCCAGGCCAACGTGCTTCGCTACGACCAATTGAGGGAGGTGCGCTATGCGTCATGACCCCGCCATCGCTTCCATCGTGATCATGCTGCGCGAGCTCAAGATGCACGGCATGGCCCAGGCGGTTGCGGAACTGGCTGAGCAAGGTGCACCGGCCTTCGAGGCGGCACAGCCCATCCTGTCCCAGCTGCTCAAGGCCGAGACCGCCGAGCGGGAGGTGCGCTCAGTGGCTTACCAATTGAAGGTGGCCAGGTTCCCGGCGTACCGGGACCTGGCTGGGTTTGACTTCGGCCACAGTGAGGTGAACGAGGCACTGGTACGCCAGCTGCACCGCTGCGAATTCTTGGAGAACGCCAACAACGTGGTGCTGGTGGGTGGACCGGGTACGGGCAAGACCCACATTGCCACGGCCCTGGGGGTGCAAGCCATTGAGCACCATCACCGCAGGGTGCGGTTCTTCTCCACGGTGGAGCTGGTCAATGCACTGGAAGAGGAGAAGGCCCAGGGCAAGCCGGGGCAGATCGCGCACCGCCTGGTCTATGCTGACCTGGTGATCCTGGATGAGCTGGGCTACCTGCCGTTCAGTACGTCAGGAGGAGCTTTGCTGTTCCACCTGCTGTCCAAGCTGTACGAGCGCACGAGCGTCGTGATCACCACCAACCTGAGCTTTAGCGAGTGGGCCAATGTGTTCGGAGATGCCAAGATGACCACGGCGCTGCTGGACCGACTCACGCATCACTGCCATATTCTGGAAACCGGCAACGACAGCTACAGGTTCAAGAACAGCTCCGCACAGCAACCACCACAGACCACCAAGAAGGAGAAGGCGACCAAGAACTTATCCAC
>NZ_JBMIRS010000075.1:0-538 GCF_049198005.1 Paracidovorax sp. MALMAid1276
GTGGATAAGTTCTTGGTCGCCTTCTCCTTCTTGGTGGTCTGTGGTGGTTGCTGTGCGGAGCTGTTCTTGAACCTGTAGCTGTCGTTGCCGGTTTCCAGAATATGGCAGTGATGCGTGAGCCGGTCCAGCAATGCAGGGGTCATCTTTGCATCCCCGAACACACTGGCCCATTCGCTGAAGCTCAGGTTGGTGGTGATCACGACGCTCGTGCGCTCGTACAGCTTTGACAGCAGATGGAACAGCAAGGCGCCTCCAGAGGCGCTGAACGGTAGGTAGCCCAGTTCATCCAGGATCACCAGATCGGCATAGGCCAGGCGGTGCGCGATCTGCCCCGGCTTGCCCTGAGCCTTCTCCTCTTCCAGTGCATTGACCAGCTCCACCGTGGAGAAGAACCTCACCCTGCGGTGATGGTGCTCAATGGCTTGCACCCCAAGGGCTGTGGCGATGTGGGTCTTGCCCGTCCCCGGGCCACCCACCAACACCACGTTGTTGGCGTTCTCCAAGAATTCGCAGCGGTGCAGCTGGCGTACCAGTGCCT
>NZ_JBMIRS010000084.1:0-16210 GCF_049198005.1 Paracidovorax sp. MALMAid1276
TGGCAAGAAAAGCAACGCGGCGGACCGCCCGAGACCGCGCTACCACCGACCGCAGGGAGTTATGCAGGACATCCCTGGCGCTTATTGGATAAGCGCTGCCAGCTATCAAAAGAGGAGTATTCATGCCCGCTGTCGATCTGGATGCCCTGCAGGCCCGGCTGCGCGCCTTTGCGGCCGAGCGCCAGTGGCAGCCCTTCCACACGCCCAAGAACCTGGCCATGGCGCTGATGGTGGAAGCCGCCGAGCTGGCCGAGATCTTTCAGTGGATGACGCCCGAGCAGTCGCTGGCGGTGCGGGATGACGCGGCCTTGAAGGAACCCATCGCCGACGAGGTGGCCGATGTGCTGCTGTACCTGCTGCAACTCGCCGACCACGCAGGCGTGGACCTGGCCGACGCGGTGGAGCGCAAGCTGGTCAAGAACGCGCACAAGCACCCGGTGCCCGGCATTTGACGGCGCAAAAAAAGGCACTGGTGGGTGCCTGGGGATCCACGGCGACGGCGCGCAGCCACCGCGCCGATTCAGTCCTTGCGGCGGCGGCGCATCACCACGATGCCGGCCATGGCCATCAGCGAGGCCAGCGCCATCACGCCGTATTCGCCCAGGGTGGGGATGGCGGCGGTGGTGGTGGCTGCAGCCGCCACCGGGCCGATGTTGATCACGATGGAGTCGCCCGAGGTCAGGTTGAGCGTGCGGGTACCCGCGGTGAGGCCCATGGAGGCAAAGGTCCGGCCGTTGAACGTTGCTGAACCCGACAGGGCTGCGCCTGACGTGTAGCCGGTGGGGAGATAAAGCGTGCTGCCCGATAAGAAGACTGGGGCGCCACTGGATGCGTTGCCAATGGTCGTGCCTCCTGTCGTAAGCGACGTTAGAGCCGGGGAAACAGCATTGTTAATGACCAGACCTGTTGGAGAGACACCCAGGCAGAAGGTGGTGGGATCAACCGCGCCGTTAGAGCAAGAGTCAGGTGAGGCGATCAATGTCATCCCGGTGGTGTTAATCGATCCACTGCCAGTCATCACCACATTGCCACCGGTCTCCGTGAAATTGATGGTGAAAACCGCGTGTGCCCACGAGGAGGCGACCATTAACAGCAGGGCGAGCAGGTGACGGATCTTCATGGCTGGTTGCAAAGTGACAGGGTGAACCGGGATCGGTTGAAAATGTAAGCGAGTGTAATGGCGCGCATGGTGGCGGGCGTGGCGCAGTGCTCCGATGCAACGGGGGGCCATGCCGTGCCCGTGGTGGAGAACAAGCTGCGCAAGAACGCCGTCAAGCACCCGGTGCCCACCGTTGATGTGAAGCAAAAATGGCCGCCAGCGCTTGATGAATAAGCGCTGACTGCTATGAAGTGTGTAGCATCTACCGCGAAGAAGACGCGAATGGTGCAGGGCGAAAAGATGCGGGCTTATGGCTTACGGCTTGCGCGCTGCAATCGCCTTTTCGGCCATGTTCACCAGGTCGGCGCCGATCTGGCCCTTCCACTTGTCGTACACGGGGCGCGTGGCCTTCACGAAGGCGGCGCGCTCATCGGGGCTGAGCTGGGTCACCGTCACGCCCAGGGCGCCGATGTCCTTGAGCAGGGGCTTGTCGGCCTCGATCACGCCCTTGCGTGCGATGGCGATTTCTTCCTTGCCGGCGTCGATGGCGGCCTGCTTGACGATCTCGCGGTCAGCGGGTGTCCAGCTGTTCCAGATCTCCTTGTTCACCACAAAGATCAGCGGGTCGTTCACGTAGCCCCACAGCGTGATGTGCTTTTGCGCCACGTTGTGCAGCTTGGCGGCCGTGAAGATCGACAGCGGGTTCTCTTGTCCGTCCACCGCGCCGCTGGCAAAGGCGGGCTGCGCGTCGGCCCAGCTCATCTGCGTGGGGTTGGCGCCCAGGGCGGTGAAGGTGTCCAGGAACAGGGGCGAGCCCACCACGCGGATCTTCAGGCCCTTCAAGTCTTCGGGGGACTTGATCGCCTTCTTGGAGTTGGAGATCTCGCGGTAGCCGTTTTCGCCCCAGGCCAGCGGCACCACGCCGGCCTTGTCCAGCGTGGCGAAGATGCTCTTGCCCACCTCGCCCTGGGTCACGGCGTCCACGGCCGCGTAGTCGGGGAACAGGAAGGGCAGCGAGAACAGGTTGAGCTGCTTGACCTGGGGCGACCAGTTGATGGTGGAGCCCACGGCCATGTCGATCACGCCCTGGCGCAGCGCGCTGAACTCGCGCGTCTGGTCGCCCTGGATCAGCGACACGCCGGGGTACAGCTTGATGTTGATGCGGCCCTGGGTGCGCTCGCGCACCTTGTTGGCCCACAGCTCGCCGCCCTTGCCCCAGGGGAAGGCGGTGCCCAGCACCAGCGACATGCGGTATTCGCTCTTGTAGGCCGTCTGTGCGATGGCGGCGGGCGCGGTGAAGGCCAGGGCGGCCGCGGCGGCCACGGCCGAGGTGAGGAAGGTGCGCAGTTTCATGATGTGTCTCCAGTCAATGTTGTGGTTGGAAAGGGAAGGGAAAAAGAAAACGAAGGAAAACCGAGCGGGGGCCCCGCTCAGTACCCGAGCCGCTGCGGCAGCCACAGCGCAATCTGCGGCCAGACGACCACGGCCAGCATGACCGTGCACATGGCCACCAGCAGCCAGCCCACCCAGCGCGAGGTCTGCTCGATGCGCACGCCGGCAATGCGGCTCGACACCATCAGGTTGACGGCCATGGGCGGCGTGAACTGGCCCAGCGCCACGTTCAGCGTGAGCAGCACGCCAAACCACACCGGGTCCCACTGGTAGTGCTGCATGATGGGCATCATCAGCGGCACGAAGATCAGGAAGATGGAGATGCCGTCGAGGAACATGCCGGTGATGATGAGCAGCAGGATCAAGAGCGCCAGCACGCCATATTCACCCAGGCCCGAGCCGACGATGGCGCGCGTGATGGGGTCGATGACGCCCAGCGTGGACAGCGAGAACGCGAAGATGCCCGCCAGCGACACCACCAGCAGGATCACGGCCGACAGCTCGCCCGATTCGCGCAGGATGGGGAACAGGTCGCGCACACCGATCGTGCGGTGCACCACCATGCCCACGAACAGGCCGTAGAACACGGCCACCACGGCCGCTTCGGTGGGCGTGAACCAGCCGGCGCGCATGCCGCCCAGGATCAGCACCGGCGCAGCCAGGCCCCAGGACGCCTCGCGCAGGCTTTTCCAGAACGGCGGGCGGGGCAGGTGCGCTTCTTCGGCGCCCATGCCGTGGCGCCGCGCCAGCCACACGGCCGGCACGATGAGCGCCAGCCCGGCGAGGATGCCGGGGATCATGCCGGCCGCAAACAGCGCGGGCACCGAGGCGCCCGGCACCAGCACCGAATACACGATGAACGCCACCGACGGCGGGATCAGGATGTCGATGGACGCCGCCGCGCCCACCACGGCGGCCGAGAACGGGCCGGGGTAGCCCGCGCGCGCCATGGCCACGATCATCACGCCGCCCACGGCCGCTGCCGTGGCCGGGCCCGATCCCGAAATGCCGCCCAGCAGCATGGCCACCGCCACGGCCACCAGCGGCAGCATGCCGGGGCCGCGCCCCACGATGGACACGGCCAGGTTCACCAGACGTAGCGCCACGCCCGACCGGTCGAAGATCGAGCCCACCAGCACGAACATCGGGATGGCCAGCAGCGGGTATTTGCCGAGACCGGCATAAAAGTTCTGCGGCACGGCCAGCAGGCCGAACCACTGTGAATCGGCGTTGGCCACGGCAATGGCGGCGGTGCCCGCCAGGCCCAGCGCGGCGCCAATCGGCACGCCCGCCAGCATCAGCCCCACAAAGGCGGCAAACAGCAGGGCCGTGGTCATGGCGCGGGGGCTCCATCGGCGTCGCCGCGGCTGCGGTAGTCCTTGCGGCGGCTGCGCAGGCCGTGGCCCACGGCGCGCAGCGTGATCAGCGCGGAGAACACCGGCAGCCACACCGAATACCACCACTGCGGCACGCCGATGCCCGGCGAGGTTTCGCCAAAGCGGATGTCGTCCCACACCACGCGGGCGCTGAGCACGGTGACCAGCGCAAACAGCAGCGCCACCATGGCCGCGCCCAGCTGCGCCAGCATGCGGCGGCGCTGTGGCGAGCCGCTTTCGCTGAAGAATTCGATGCGGATGTGCCGGTCGCGCGCCACGGCGGCCGAGCCCCCCACCAGGGCGAGCACGATCATGAGAAACACCGAAATCTCTTCCGTCCAGGCAAAGGACGAGTGGGTGAAATAGCGCACCAGCACGTTGGCAAACGTGATCAGGGCCAGGGCGGCCATCACCAGCACGGTGAGCCAGTCTTCGATGCGCAGCGCGCGGGCGGCTTCGGGTTGGGCGGGAGGCGCGGTGCTGGGCGCAGGCCCATGGGAAGGGGGAGCGGACATGAGGATCGTGGGCAGTCGGGTGATCGGCAAGCGAGCAAGCGAGCAGGCGAGCAGGCAGGCGCCGGGGCAGCAGCAGCAACGGTACAGAGTGCGTGGGCGCTGTCGCTCTGCCAGACGGTGTTGTGCACCACGGGGCGGGACCGCGCTGCGCCGGGGATGGCGGCGGCGCCGAGCATTATGCGGCGTCTTGCTATGCATGCACACTATTGGTGCGGTGCAGCATTGCATGTGCGTCTTTGGCGGGCGTGGCGCCGCATGCGCGCTGCCAGTGGCGCCGGGCGCGGTCGGCACGGTCGGACTGGGCCACGGATAATGCGCCGATGGAAACCAAGTGGCTTGAAGATTTCGTCAGTCTTGCGGAAACGCGCAGCTTCAGCCGCTCGGCCCAGTTGAGGCATGTGACCCAGCCGGCGTTTTCGCGCCGCATCCAGGCGCTCGAAGCCTGGGCCGGCACCGATCTGGTGGACCGCAGCTCGTACCCCACGCGCCTCACCCCTGCGGGCAAGACGTTGTACGACCAGGCGCTGGAGATGCTGCAGGCGCTGCAGAACACCCGCGCCATGCTGCGCGCCCACACCAGCGCGGGCAAGGACATGATCGAGTTTGCGGTGCCGCACACGCTGGCGTTCACCTTCTTCCCGGCCTGGGTGTCCAGCCTGGCCGACAAGTTCGGCCCGTTCAAGAGCCGGCTCATCGCGCTGAACGTGCACGATGCGGTGATGCGGCTGGTGGAGGGCGGCTGCGATCTGCTGATTGCCTACCACCATCCCTCGCAGCCGTTTCAGCTGGATGCCGACCGGTACGAGATGGTGAGCCTGGGCCAGGAAGTTCTGTCGCCCTACAGCAAGGCGGACGCAGACGGCCAGCCCCTGCACCGCCTGCCGGGCCGCGCGGGGCAGCCGCTGCCCTATCTGGGGTATGCGCCGGGCGCCTACCTGGGGCGCGTCACGGAGCTCATCCTGAAAGAAGCGGGCACGCCCATCCACCTGGAGCGCGTCTACGAAACGGACATGGCCGAGGGCCTGAAGGCCATGGCCCTCGAAGGCCACGGCGTGGCGTTCTTGCCGCACAGCGCCGTCAAGAAGGAACTGCGCTCGCGCCGCCTGGTCAGCGCCGCCCCGCCGGATGCGCAGGGCCTGCAGATGACGATGGATGTGCGCGCCTACCGCGAAAAGCCCGCAGGCAAGGAAGCGCCCAAAGGCACGGCGCAGGCCTTGTGGACCTACCTGCAGTCGCAGGCCGGGTCATGCTAAGGGTAAATACTGATATAAAAAGCTTGCATAGTTGCGCGCTCAAACGGCATTGGAGTTTCATCGTTACGACACGTACAGTTCGCGCCATCGCCGGGAGGGGGTTGCGGTGCGCGGCGCGCAGACAGTGCGGTGGCACGAACATTGCAAAACCCTCCCTTTCATACCACTGAGGCATCGCATGAAAGTTCAGCATTGGGGATTTGCCTGGGGCCTGCTGGCCCTGTGCTGCACGGGCGTTGCGTCGGCGGAAGGCGTGCTCGATCGCATCAACTCCGGCGGCAAGCTGGTCATCGCGCACCGCGAGTCTTCGGTGCCGTTCTCGTACATCGACAGCGCTTCGGGCAAGCCCGTGGGCTATGCGGTGGACCTGTGCCTGCGCCTGGCCGAGGTGGTGAAGAAGAAGACCGGCAAGAAGGACATGGGTGTCGAGTTTCTGGCGGTGACGCCTGCCAACCGCATCGCCATGATCGAGCAGGGCAAGGCCGATCTGGAGTGTGGATCCACCACCAACAACGCCGAGCGCCGCCAGAAGGTGGCCTTCACCATCCCCCACTTCATCACCGGCGCACGCCTGCTGGTCAAGTCCACGAGCCCCATCGACCGGGTGGAAGACCTGAACGGCAAGAAGCTGGTGTCCACCAAGGGCACCACGCCGCTGAAGGCGGCCGACCAGGCCAACCGCGAACGCCTGATGGGCATCACCATCGTCGAGGCGCCAGACCACGCCAAGGCGGTGGAGATGGTCGAGAAAGGCGAGGCCGACGCCTTCGTGATGGACGACGTGCTGCTCTACGGCCTGGCCGCGGGCCGGCCCGACCCCAAGGCGCTGAAGGTGGTGGGGCGCTTCATGACCACCGAGCCGCTGGCGATCATGCTGCCCAAGAACGATCCAGAGTTCAAAAAGCTCATCGACGAGGAGATGCGCCGGCTGATCACCAGCCGGGACATCCACGCCATCTATGACAAGTGGTTCAACAAGCCCATCCCCCCGAACAGCACGGTGCTGAACCTGCCGGTCAGCTACTTGTTGCGCGACTTCTGGAAATACCCTACCGACCAGGTCCCTTTCTGACTAACAATCCTGGTTCGTGGTCCCCTGGTTTTGGAGTGTTCGCTCGGCCGGCCCCGCTGGCGCGGGCGGATCTCTAGAATGACCTCCCTCTCTCTTTCTTTCGTTTTTCACACAAGGAGATACCTATGAAGAAGCAATTGCTTGCGGTTGCCGTGACCGCCCTGGCTGCCGGTAGCGCATTCGCCCAGGCCAACGACACCCTGGCCAAGATCAAGGCCTCGGGCAGCGTGACGCTGGGGGTGCGTGAGTCTTCCGGTCTTTCCTACACGCTGGGCAACGGCAAGTTCGTCGGTTTCCACACCGAGATGGGCGAAATCGTGCTGGCCGACATCCAGAAGCAGCTGGGCCTGGCCAAGCTGGACGTGAAGTACCAGCCCGTCACTTCGCAAAACCGCATCCCCCTCGTGACCAACGGCACGGTGGACCTGGAGTGCGGCTCCACCACCAACAACGCCACCCGCCAGAAGGACGTGGCCTTTGCCGTGACCACCTATGTGGAAGAAGTGCGCATTGCTGCCAAGGCCAACTCCGGCATCGCTTCCATCAAGGACCTGAACGGCAAGACCGTGGCCACCACCACCGGCACCACCTCGGTGCAGACGCTGCGCAAGCACGAGCGTGCCGGCGGCGTCGACTTCAAGGAAGTGTTCGGCAAGGACCACGCCGACAGCTTCCTGATGCTCGAAACCGGCCGCGCCGACGCCTTCGTGATGGACGGCTCCATCCTGGCTGCCAACATCTCCAAGTCCAAGAACCCCGCCGACTACAAGATCGTGGGCGAAGTCCTGAACGTGGAACCCATCGCCTGCATGCTGCGCAAGGACGACCCCGCCTTCAAGAAGGCCGTGGACGACTCCATCAAGCGCCAGATCGCCGATGGCTCGCTGGCCAAGCTGTATGACAAGTGGTTCATGCAGCCCGTGCCTCCGACCAACACCAAGATCGGCCTGCCGATGTCCGAAGCCACCAAGGCTGCCTGGGCATCCCCCAACGACAAGCCCATGGAAGACTACGCAAAGAAGTAATCCACTGAGTGCGTGCGCCCCTTCGGCCGGCGGGTTTGAAGGGGCTTTTTTGTTGGGTCTGCTGCGGCGCGGCCCAACGCCATACCAAGAAATTAAAGGGGTGCTCCTATGAGCTGGGATTGGCAGGTGTTCTGCCAGGACACATTGGACCGGGAAGTCGTGCCAAGCTGTTTCGGCAAGGGCGGCGACATCACGTACCTGGACTGGATGCTGTCGGCCTGGGGATGGACGGTGTCCGTTTCCTTGCTGGCACTGCTGCTGGCGCTGGTGCTGGGTTCTTTGATCGGCACGCTGCGCACCTTGCAGGACCGGCCCGTCATCGTTCGGCTGGGCAACGCCTGGGTCGAGCTGTTTCGCAACATTCCTCTGCTGGTGCAGATCTTCCTGTGGTACCACGTGCTGCCCAGCCTGTTCCCCGTGCTCAGGGGCGTGCCTGGCTTTGTGCTGGTGGTGCTGGCGCTGGGCTTCTTCACATCGGCGCGTATCGCCGAGCAGGTGCGCTCGGGCATTCAGGCCCTGCCGCGCGGCCAGCGCTATGCCGGCATGGCCATGGGCTTCACCACCTTCCAGACGTATCGCTATGTGCTGCTGCCCATGGCCTACCGCATCATCATCCCGCCGCTGACCAGCGAGACGATGAACATCTTCAAGAACTCGTCCGTGGCGTTTGCGGTGTCGGTGGCCGAACTCACCATGTTCGCCATGCAGGCGCAGGAAGAAACCTCGCGCGGCATCGAGGTGTACCTGGCCGTGACGGCGCTGTACGTCATCTCTGCGTTCGCCATCAACCGGATCATGGCCTTCGTCGAGAAGCGCGTGCGCATCCCGGGCATGGTCGTTGCCAGCGGCGGCGGGGGGCACTGACATGAACTACCCCCACGCTCATCACTCCGTGTATTCGCTGCCCCCCGAGGGAGCTGCAGGTCTGCCTTGGGGCGGCCCGGCGGGAGACCTGACATGAATCTCGACTTCTCCTTCTACAACTGGGACCTGATCTCCAACTTCGTGCTCAAGGGGCTGTACTTCAGCCTCATGCTCACGGTCATCGCCACCATCGGCGGCGTGTTCTTCGGCACCCTGCTGGCGCTGATGCGCCTGTCGGGCAAGAAGTGGCTGGACGTGCCCGCCACCATCTATGTCAACGGCATGCGCAGCATTCCGCTGGTGATGGTGATCCTGTGGTTCTTCCTGCTGGTGCCGGCCATCATCGGCCGCCCCATCGGCGCGGAGCTGTCGGCCGTCATCACCTTCATCGCGTTCGAGGCCGCGTACTTCAGCGAGATCATGCGTGCCGGCATCCAGTCCATCCCGCGCGGACAGGTCTATGCGGGCCAGGCGCTGGGCATGACCTACAGCCAGAACATGAAGCTCGTCGTGCTGCCGCAGGCGTTCCGCAACATGCTGCCGGTGCTGCTCACGCAGACCATCATCCTGTTCCAGGACACGTCGCTGGTCTATGCCATTGGCGCCTACGACATGCTCAAGGGCTTTGAAGTGGCGGGCAAGAACTACGGCCGTCCCATCGAAGCCTATCTGGCGGCCGCCGTCCTCTATTTCCTGATCTGCTATGCGCTGTCGTGGATGGTGAAGCGCCTGCATCAAAAAATTGCCATCATCCGCTGACGCGGTGGCACTGGAGAAAAAATGATCGAACTCAAGAACGTATCCAAGTGGTATGGCCCCGTGCAGGTGCTCAACGAGTGCTCGGCCGTCATCAACAAGGGTGAAGTCGTGGTGGTGTGCGGCCCCTCGGGCTCCGGCAAGTCCACGCTCATCAAGACCATCAACGCGCTCGAGCCCTTCCAGAAGGGCGAGATCACGGTGGACGGCGTGAAGCTGCACGACCCCAGCACCGACCTGCCCAAGCTGCGCAGCCGCGTGGGCATGGTGTTTCAGCACTTCGAGCTGTTCCCGCACCTGTCGGTGACGGACAACCTGACCATCGCGCAGATCAAGGTGCTGGGCCGCAGTGCCGACGACGCCAAGAAGCGCGGCCTGAAGATGCTGGAGCGCGTGGGCCTGACCGCGCACAAGGACAAGTTCCCCGGCCAGCTCTCCGGCGGCCAGCAGCAGCGGGTGGCCATTGCGCGCGCGCTGTCGATGGACCCCATCGTGATGCTGTTCGACGAACCCACGTCCGCCCTCGACCCCGAAATGGTGGGCGAAGTGCTGGAAGTGATGGTGGGCCTGGCCAACGAAGGCATGACCATGATGTGCGTGACCCACGAAATGGGCTTTGCCCGCAAGGTGAGCCACCGCGTGATCTTCATGGACGTGGGCGGCAAGATCCTGGAAGACTGCTCCAAGGACGAGTTCTTCAACCACCCCGAAAACCGCCAGCCTCGCACCAAGGACTTCCTCGACAAGATCCTTGCGCACTGAAACCGCAGCAGCGCTGAAGCAGGCATCAAACAGCGCTGGCCGCGTCGCCCCCCTTGTGGGCGCCGGGCCAGCGCTGTTTTTTTATTGGCGGACAGCGTGCAGCACAGCATGCACCGCCACTGCGGGTAAGAAAATTTGGTAATTTTGGCCGTCAGCGCTTTCTGTATAAGCGCTGATAGCTATCAAATAAGTAGCAGTCTTGCCAATGGGACAATGCAGCCATGACCGCCGCTTCCTCCACTCCCATCGACACCCTCACCCTCACCCGCCCCGACGACTGGCACCTGCACGTGCGCGACGGGGAACCCCTGCACACGGTGGTGCCGCACACGGCCGCGCAGTTCGGCCGCGCGATCATCATGCCCAACCTGCGCCCGCCCGTGACCACGGCCGAGCAGGCCCTGGCGTACAAGGAGCGCATCCTGGCTGCGGTGCCCGCCGGGCTGCAGTTCGAGCCGCTGATGACGCTGTACCTGACCGACAACCTGCCGCCCGAGGAAATCGTGCGCGCCCGGGCGGCGGGCGTGGTGGCCTGCAAGCTCTACCCCGCAGGCGCCACCACCAACAGCGATGCCGGTGTGACCGACATCCGCAAGACCTACAAGACCCTCGAAGCCATGCAGAAGGCCGGCATGCTGCTTTTGGTGCACGGCGAGGTCACCAGCAGCGACATCGACCTTTTCGACCGCGAGGCCGTGTTCATCGAGCAGCAGCTCATCCCGCTGCGCCGCGACTTTCCCGAGCTGAAAATCGTCTTCGAGCACATCACCACCAAGGATGCGGCCGACTACGTGATGCAGGCCGACCGCTTTACGGCCGCCACCCTCACCGCGCACCATCTGCTGTACAACCGCAACGCCATCTTTGTGAGCGGCGTGCGCCCGCACTACTACTGCCTGCCGGTGCTCAAGCGCGAGACGCACCGCGTGGCCCTGGTGCAGGCTGCCACCAGCGGCAGCCCCAAGTTCTTCCTGGGCACCGACAGCGCCCCGCACCCCGCGCACCTCAAGGAACACGCCAGCGGCTGCGCCGGCTGCTACACCGCCCACGCGGCGATGGAGATGTACGCCGAGGCATTCGACAGCGTGGGCGCGCTCGACAAGCTTGAAGGCTTCGCCAGCTTCCACGGCCCCGACTTCTACAGCCTGCCGCGCAACACCGGCACCATCACGCTGCGCCGCGAAAGCTGGATTCCGCCCGACAGCTTCGCGTTTGGCGAAGCCAACCTCAAGCCCCTGCGCGCGGGTGAAGCGCTGCCGTGGCGGATGGCGTAACGGCATCATCGCTCGGCCCCATCGACTGGGATGCACCCTGGCTGCAACCCTGGCGCCGCCAGGGCCAGCCCGTGGCGCAGTCCGTGGCCCGCGGGTGCAGCGTGCACCAGGCGCTGCAGGCGGCGGCGCCACATGGCGCGCCCATGGCCTTTGCGCACCAGTCCGAGCTGCCCGCCGGCACCGCCTACGAGCAGTACATCCGCGACACCCGCCGCGTGCCCACACGCGACAACCTGCACGACTTTTTCAACGGCCTCGTGTGGCTGCACTTTCCGCACACCAAGCGCCGCCTGAACGCGTTGCAGGCGGGCGCCATCGCCGCCGACGGCGTGCAAGCCGTGCGCGGGCCGCTGCGCGATGCGCTCACGGTGTTTGACGAAAACGGGGCACTGCTGTGGGCGCCCGCGCCGCTGTGGGATGCGCTGCGCGCGCGCCACTGGCAGCGCCTGTTCATCGATCTGCGCCCCCTGTGGGGTGAGGCGCGGCTCGTGCTGTTCGGCCACGCGTTGATGGAAAAGCTGGTTTTACCCCGAAAACCCATGGTGGCGCATTTCTATCAAGCGCTGGTAGCTACTGATTCAATAGCGAACCTGGATGCCTGGCTGGCGTCTGGCATCGATGCGGGGCGCTGGGCGGCCAAGCCGTTCACGCCGCTGCCGGTGCTCGGGGTGCCGGGCTGGTGGCCCGCCAACGCGGCGCCGGGTTTCTATGCCGATCCGCAGGTCTTCCGCCCGCCGCCAGCGGGGCGGGGCGCGGGGGTGGGCTAATTCCCGCCAAGCCCTGTGTGATAAGGCCCGCCGCCGGTTTTGCACCTACCATTGCGCGATGGCATCGCGGCCCGCTGAGCGGCTTGAAGCGCCGCGCGGGGCCCCCATCTGCAGCGGCAGTGGCCCGGCCGACGATGCTGGCCTTTCATTTCACAACAATCCATTCGTTCAGTCCCACGGAGAACCCATGAAACGGATCCTGCTTTTTGTAATGACCAACCTGGCGGTGGTGCTGGTGCTGGGGGTGGTGGCCAGCCTGCTGGGCGTGAACCGCTACCTCACGGCCAATGGCCTGAACCTCACGGCGCTGCTGGGCTTCTCGCTCATCATGGGCTTTGGCGGCGCCATCATTTCGTTGCTCATCAGCAAGCCCATGGCCAAGTGGAGCGCCAAGGTCCAGATCATCGACGGCACCGGCTCGCCCGACGAGCGCTGGATCGTGGACACCGTGCGCAAGTTCGCCGACAAGGCCGGCATCGGCATGCCTGAAGTGGGCATCTTCCCGGGCGATCCCAACGCCTTCGCCACGGGCGCGTTCAAGAACAACGCACTGGTAGCGGTGTCCACCGGCCTGCTGCAGGGCATGACCCGCGAAGAGGTCGAGGCCGTGATCGGCCACGAGGTGGCCCACATCGCCAATGGCGACATGGTGACCATGACGCTGATCCAGGGTGTGATGAACACCTTCGTCGTGTTCCTGTCGCGGGTGATCGGCTATGCGGTGGACAGCTTTCTGCGCAAGAACGACGAGAGCAGCTCGGGCCCCGGCATCGGCTACTACGTGACCACCATCGTGCTCGACATCGTGCTGGGCTTCCTGGCCGCCATCATCGTGGCCTGGTTCAGCCGCCAGCGCGAGTTCCGCGCCGACGCCGGTGCCGCGCAGCTGATGGGCCGCCGCCAGCCCATGGTCAACGCCCTGGCCCGCCTGGGCGGCATGCACCCCGAAGAGCTGCCCAAGAGCATGGCCGCCATGGGCATTGCCGGTGGCATCGGCAAGCTGTTCAGCACGCACCCACCCATCGAAGAGCGTATCGCCGCGCTGCAGAACGCGCAGCAACAAGGTTGATGCTCCTGGCGCTGGAGACAGGGCCTCGGCCACGGCCCTGTGACCCGCCCCCAACCACCGCCGCGGGCCTGTGCCTGCGGCGGTTTTTTATTTTTGAAGTCGCCTTTTCGGGGTCGCCGCGACCGCACTACCGCACATCCACCCGCCAGCGTTTGCGCGGCGCACGCAGTGTATGGCGCTTGCGGTATTCGGCCGGGGCCATGCCCGTGTGGCGCACAAAGATGCGGCGGAACGCGGCCGGGTCGGCATAGCCACACGCCACGGCAATGCTGGGCACGCTCTCCAGCGTCACCTCCAGCAGCACCTTGGCGCGTGCGCAGCGCAGGCTGTGCAGGTGATCGAGCGGCGACTGCGACAGCTCCTGCTGAAAGTGGCGCAGCAGGGTGCGCGGGCTCACCGCTGCGGCCTCGGCCAGCGTTTGCAGCGAATAGGGCTGGTCCAGGTGCGCCTCCATCCAGGCGATGGCGCGGGCCAGGGTGCTGTCGCGGGTGGCCGGGATGTGGTGCTGTGCATTGGCCTGCTGCGCCGCGCGGGTGCGTTCGGGGTCGGCCACCAGCACGCTGGCACAGGCCTCGGCCAGCGCGGGGCCGAGGGTGCGGCGCACCAAAGCCACGGCCAGTTCACTCACCTGCGCGGGCAGGGCGGCGCTGATCCACAGGCCGTCTTCCGAAATGGCCTGCCCGGGGGTGAAGCCCGTGTCGGGAAAATCGCGCTCGAACCCCGCCACATAGAACCACGGCAGGGCCACACGGCGCCCCGCGAGGCGGCCGCTGTGCGCGGCCAGCCAGGCGGCGTTGCCGAGCGTGAACACCGGCCGCCCGCTGTCCAGCACCTGGCCCACCTGGCGCGACAGCGCGCGGTGCCGCTGGGCCACCGCGCGGATGGCCGGAATGTCGGCCGCATGCAGCGGCGGCAGGAACAGGGCGCAGGCCCGAGCATCGCTGCCGTGTGCGTCCGGCGTGTGCCGGGCTGCGGCCGGTGCCGACGAAGATGCCCCGGTTGGCGGGGTGCCGCCGGCGTAGGCCCCCAGGGGCCCGGGCAGGGCGGGCAGCGGCACGCCCCGCGCGTCCAGCAGTCGCCAGGCCAGGCGGGGCGCGTGCGCGCCCAGGCGCAGGCCGGCCAGCAGGTTGGCGCCGCGCAGCAGGTCGATGAACTGCAGCGCGTGGCCGGCCGCTGACTCGGGCAGCAGCGGAATGTCCACGGTGAAGACCGGGGCCGTCGCGGAGGAGACTGGGGCAGCGGGCATGGCGATATTGGCTCGATGGATGGCCATTTTCGCTTGTCATCAACCGATCGTCGGCTTTTAGCATGGCCGTGGCTTCGGGCTTTTCTTCTTCTTCCTCACCTCCCACTCCAACGGATCAGCACATGCACAAACCCTTTTCGGCCACCGCGCTGGTGGCGGGCCTCGTCGCCAGCGGTGTGACCGCCTTTGCCACAGCGACCCACGCCCAGGCCCTGGACGCCGCCGGCCTGCAGACCATCGACGCCGCCGTGACGGCCGTGGCGCCCAAGATGGTGAGCTGGCGCCGCGACATCCATGCCCACCCCGAACTGTCGGGCCAGGAAGTGCGCACCGCTAAGCTGGTGGCCGACCACCTGAAGAAGTTGGGCATGGAGGTGCAGACCCACGTGGGCGGCACCGGCGTGGTCGGCACGCTCAAGGGCGGCCTGCCCGGCAAGGTGGTGGCCCTGCGCGCCGACATGGATGCGCTGCCCGTGCCCGAAAACACCGGCCTGCCGTTTGCGTCGAAGGCCAAGGCCACCTACCTGGGCAAGGAAGTGCCGGTGATGCACGCCTGCGGGCACGATGCCCACGTGGCCATGCTGATGGGCGCGGCCGAGGCGCTGGCGGGTATGAAGGCGCAGCTGCCCGGCACCGTCAAGTTCATCTTCCAGCCGGCCGAAGAGGGCGCGCCGGTGGAGCCCGATGCCAACGGCAAGGTCCCCAGCTTTGGCGCCAAGGCCATGGTGGAAGAGGGTGCGCTGAAAGACGTGCAGGCCATCTACGGCCTGCACATCACGGCCAACCTGCCGGCGGGTGTTGTGGGCTACCGCAGCGGTCCGCTGATGGCCGGCTCGGACAACATCCGCATCGAGGTGGAAGGGCGCGGCGGCCACGGGTCGTCGCCCTGGAACGCGGTGGACCCCATCGTGGCTGCCAGCCAGGTGGTGCTGGGGTTGCAGACCGTGGTGAGCCGCCAGCTCAACATCAGCAACGAGCCCGCGGTCATCACCATCGGCCAGATTCAGGGCGGCACGCGCTACAACGTCATCCCCGACAGTGTCGAGATGATGGGCACGCTGCGCACCTTCGACGAGGGCATGCGCCAGGAGGCCCTGAAGCGCATCACCACCACGGCCGAGTCGATTGCGGCATCGAGCGGCGCCAAGGCCCGGGTGCGCTTCGGCCCGGTGGCCTACCCGGTCACCACCAACCCGGCCGAGCTGACGGCGGCGTCGCTGCCCGCGCTGAAGCTGGCCTCGGGCGGCAAGGCCATGATCATTCCGAAGGTCAGCGGGTCGGAAGACTTCTCGGAGTTCCAGAAGGTCGCACCCGGATTTTTCTACTTTCTGGGCGCCCCGCCCAAGGGCAAGGACTTCAAGACCGCGCCGTCCAACCATTCGCCGCTGTTTGACATCGACGAGGATCAGTTGCCGGTGGGTGCGCGCACGCTGGCGGCGCTGGCGGTGGACTTTTTGCAGCGCAAGTAGCAAAGGCGTGACGCGGCGCTGGCACCTTCCCCACCCGTTCGGGCTGAGCCTGTCGAAGCCAGAGCGCCAACCTATCCGTTCGGGTCGAGCTTGTCGAAACCGGGGCGCCTCCCCCCATCCGTTCGGGCTGAGCCTGTCGAAGCCTGGGCGCATACGCTCGTTCTCCAGGCCATCCCGCATGCCTGGTTCGCGGGCGGGAGCCGGGGTGCGCGCCCGGCGGCGCGGTAACTTTCTCTTGCTTCGCCAAGAGAAAGTCACCAAAGAGAAGGCG
>NZ_JBMIRS010000108.1:0-26051 GCF_049198005.1 Paracidovorax sp. MALMAid1276
GGAGCATCGGCTGCAACGCAAGATATGCCGGGCCCGCGCGTTTCGATTCGGCGCCCTTTGCCGCGCGGACTTCCGGTGTAAGAAGCAAGGGGTTTGCCACGACTAGTCGTGCAGTTCGCGAAATCTGTCGCGCCCACGGAACCACCAAGGAAGACCATGCACGCCACCTTGCCATTGCTTGAATCAACGAGCTTTCCAGCCTTGAGCAGAGGCGCCTTGACGACGCTACAGGTCAATCTCGGCTACCGCTGCAATCAGACTTGTGTGCACTGCCATGTAAACGCTGGGCCAAACCGCACGGAGATGATGGACAGCACGAACCTCGAGCTGGTGATCGAAGTGCTGAAGGCGCGCTCCATTCAAGTGCTGGATTTGACGGGAGGCGCCCCGGAACTGCATGAAGGATTTCGCGAACTGGTGCGCCAGGCGCGGTCTCTGGACGTGCATGTCATGGACCGCTGCAATCTGACCATCCTGTACGAGCCGGGCCAGGAAGACCTGGCGCAGTTCCTGGCAGATCAAAAGGTCGAAGTGGTGGCGTCGCTGCCCTGCTATTCGCTGGAGAACGTGGACAGACAACGCGGCAAGGGCGTGTTTGACAAGAGCATTGCCGCCTTGCAGCAGCTCAACGCCCTCGGCTACGGCAAGCCCGGCTCCGGGCTCAAGCTGAGCTTGGTCTACAACCCGCAGGGGCCCTCGCTGCCACCGGAGCAGCGCAAGCTGCAGGCGGACTACAAGCGCGAGCTGTGGGATCACTTCGGCATCGAGTTCGACGAACTTTTTGTCATCACCAACATGCCGATCCAGCGATTCGGGTCCATGCTGATCTCCAAGGGACAGTTCAACGGCTACATGCAGCTGCTGCGCGAGAATTTCAGCGAGCCCAACCATGCTGCAGTCATGTGCCGCAACCTGGTCAGCGTGGACTGGCAAGGCTACCTCTACGATTGCGACTTCAATCAGCAGCTCGGCCTTCCGTTGCTGGCACAGAACCCGCTGCGCATGGCTGCCAAGCCGCATTTGCGAGACCTGCTGGAGCAAGACCCTGTGGGACGACCGGTGCGCACCGCAGACCATTGCTATGGATGCACGGCGGGACAGGGCAGCAGTTGCGGCGGCGCACTGAAGGAGCCGCCGAGATGATGGCCGCCAAACGCCTTGCGCTCGTGGCGCTGTTCGCTGCGCTGATCTGGGCATTTTTCGCAGTCGGGGGACCAGAGTGGCTGACGCTCGATGGGCTGAGATCGGGCCTCGATCAATTGGCCACATGGAAAGACGCCTCCCCCATTGTGCTGGGTCTGGGTTTCGGCGCGGCGTATGTACTGGTGGCGGCACTTTCTCTGCCCGGGGCCGCCATCCTGACACTGGCCTCAGGCGCCATCTTCGGTCTCTTCTGGGGCACCCTGATTGCATCTTTTGCATCCACGCTCGGTGCGACGCTGGCATTCTGGAGCGCGCGCTACCTGTTGCGCGACTGGGTGCAGGAACGCTTCGGCGACCGGCTCAAGCCCATCAACGACGGCATCGCCCGCGATGGCGCCTTCTACCTCTTCACGCTCCGCTTGGTCCCGGTGTTCCCGTTCTTTCTCATCAACCTCTTGATGGGGCTGGTGCCCATCCGTTCGCTGACCTTCTACGCCGTCAGCCAGGTCGGCATGCTGGCAGGGACGCTGGTGTATGTGAACGCGGGTACCCAGCTGGCGCGCATCGACAGCGTCTCCGGCATTCTTTCGCCGGGGGTGACGCTGTCCCTGGCGCTGTTGGGTGTGTTTCCACTGGTTGCCAAATGGGCTCTGGGATACGTGCAGCGCCGCCGCGTCTACGCGCGCTGGACAAGACCACGGCGCTACGACCGCAACCTGATCGTCATCGGAGCCGGGGCAGCCGGATTGGTGACCGCCTACATCGGCGCTGCCGTCAAGGCCAAAGTCACACTGGTCGAAGCGCACAAGATGGGTGGCGACTGCCTGAACTACGGTTGCGTACCCAGCAAAGCGATGATCAGAAGCGCCAAGCTGGCGACGCAAATGCGAAACGCGGACCACTATGGACTGAGCGCCACGGCACCTGAGGTCGATTTTCGGCAGGTGATGGCCAGGGTTCATGCAGTGATTCGCGCCATAGAACCACACGACAGCGTGGAGCGCTACGAGTCGTTGGGCGTGGAAGTGCTGCAAGGCTACGGCCGTGTGGTCGACCCGTGGACGGTCGAGATCGAGACCGCAGACGGAAGCAAGCAGCGGCTGACGACACGCAGCATCGTCATCGCGGCCGGCGCGCAACCCTTTGTGCCGCCACTTCCTGGACTGGACGACGTCGGCTACCTCACCAGCGACACCTTGTGGGATGCGCTGGCCCAAAGAAAATCCGCTCCGGCGCGCCTAGTGGTGCTGGGCGGTGGGCCCATCGGTTGCGAACTCGCTCAGAGCTTTGCGCGCCTGGGCTCTGCGGTAACGCAGATCGAAATGGCGCCGCGCATCTTGGGCCGTGAAGATCCCGAGGTATCCGAGCTGGCACGCGCCTCCCTGGCGAGCGATGGGGTGGACGTTCTCACCGGTCACAAGGCTCTGCGCTGCGAGTGCGAGGAGCACAACGGTGTGGTGCACAAGTATCTGGTCGTCGAACACGATGGCCTGGAGCGACGTGTCGAGTTCGATGACCTGATCTGCGCGGTGGGCCGTGTCGCTCGGCTTGAGGGATACGGCCTGGAGGCACTCGGCATTCCCACAGAGCGCACCGTCGTGACCAACGAGTACCTTGAAACGCTCTATCCCAACATCTACGCGGCGGGGGACGTCGCCGGCCCCTATCAATTCACCCATACGGCTGCGCACCAGGCCTGGTATGCCGCCGTCAATGCGCTGTTCGGACAGTTCAAGCGCTTCAAGGTGGACTATTCCGTCATCCCCTGGGCAACCTTTGTGGATCCGGAGGTGGCGCGGGTGGGTCTCAATGAACTAGAAGCGACGGAAAAAGGCATCGCCTACGAAGTCACACGCTATGGGATTGATGACCTGGACCGCGCGATCGCCGACGGTGCCGCTCATGGTTTCGTGAAGGTTCTGACCGTGCCCGGCAAGGATCGCATTCTGGGAGTCACCATTGTCGGAGAGCATGCAGCCGATCTGCTGGCCGAGTTCGTCCTGGCCATGAAGCACGGTCTGGGTCTGAACAAGATTCTCGGCACCATCCACACCTACCCGACGCTCGCGGAAGCCAACAAATACGCAGCCGGGGAATGGAAACGCGCACACGCGCCGCAGCAGGTGCTGGCTTGGGTTCAGCGGTACCACGATTGGCGGCGCACGTGAAGGAATGCCATGGTCCATGTGCATGCGGTCACAGACTCCGCCGTCGCGTCAGCCTGAGGGGCATCATGTGAAAAAACTCTCGGTCATCGTCCCAGTGCTCAATGAAATGGCAAACCTTCCAGGGCTGTGCCATCACCTGATGCTGCTGTCACGCCAAGGCGCCGAGGTGATCGTGGTCGATGGTGGCAGCGAGGATGACAGCGCTGCCTTGATCGAATGCATGGGCTTTCAGCTGGTCCGCGCACCACGGGGCCGGGCCCTGCAAATGAATGCAGGCGCTGCTGCTGCCAGCGGCGATGCACTGCTGTTTCTGCATGCAGACACGCGTCTGCCCCCATCCGCACTGCAGCGGATGGAGAGCCATTTGGGCGCCACGATGGCGTGGGGACGGTTTGATGTGGTCATCGAGGGGAAGCCCGCCATGCTGAAGGTCGTAGCGTGGCTGATGAATCAGCGCTCCCGACTCACCAGCATCGCAACCGGAGATCAAGCCCTTTTCATGACCCGCGCCGCCTTCGACGCAGTGGAAGGTTTCCCGCAGCAGCCGCTCATGGAAGACATTGAAATATGCCGACGGTTGCGGCGTCTGGTGCCCCCCATCTGCCTGACGGACCGGGTGCTCACATCGGGTCGCCGCTGGGAGCAACGTGGGCTCTGGCGCACGATCTTCCTGATGTGGCGCCTGCGTTGGGGCTATTGGCGCGGAGTCCCCGCAAGCCAGCTCGCAGAGGCGTATCGATGAGCCCGGTTCGCATCGTCATCATTGCCAAGGCACCCATCCCGGGCTTTTGCAAGACTCGGCTGATACCAGCCCTGGGGGCCACTGGCGCGGCGGAGCTAGCGCATCGCATGCTCAACGTGGCCGTCAACGCAGCGCTCGCCTCTGACGTGGGGCCCGTGGAGCTCTGTGTGAGTCCGGGTCTGGACGAATACGACTGGAGCGCACTGGACTTGCCTGGCGGGCTGACATGGTCAGGGCAAGGGATTGGTGACTTGGGTGCGCGCATGGCCAGAGCCGCCCAGCGAGCGACTTCTGATGGCGCACCTGTGGTGCTGATGGGCACGGACTGCCCCTCGCTCGATAGCGGCATGCTGCGACGGGCATCTGCAGCATTGCTAGACCACGATGCATCGCTCATTCCCGCTGAAGACGGAGGCTATACCCTGCTGGGCCTGCAGCGCTTTGATGAGACGCTGTTTGAACACATGCCATGGAGCACCCCGGGCGTTGCCGCTGAAACCCGGCGTCGCATAGCGCGACTGGGCTGGCGCTTGTGCGAACTCCCTCCCTTGCACGATATCGACGAGCCTCAGGACTTGCCGAGGCTGCCCGCTGCAATGCGTGCAGAGCTTCCGGCGCACCTTCGGAGCACACCATGAAGCGCAGATGGCACTCCATCCGGCACAAGGCCCTGGTCCTGAGCGTCGGCCCGGCCTGGGTTGCGCTTGCCACCGCAGCAGCCGCCACCCCCGTGCATGTCGGTAGCTTTGCCACCGACTCAGAGGCATTGCCCAGCCCGTGGCAAGTGGTTCGGCTTGACCAACGTGTTCCAGCCACCCGATACCGTGCGACGCGCTGGGACGGACGCGCTGCAGTGGAAGCCACGGCAGACGGCAGCATGGCGTTGCTGGCGCGCCCATTGACCGTCGATTTGCAGGCCACGCCCGTCCTGTGCTGGCTGTGGCGGGTGGAGGGGGCGCTGCAAAAGGCAGATCTGCGCCAGAAAGCCGGAGATGACTATGCGGCGCGGGTTTATGTCACCTTTTCGCTGCCCCCGCAGGCGTTGGATCTGGGCCTGCGCATGAAGCTTGCATTGGGTCGCAGCCTCTATGGGGCCTCGGTGCCGGACGCCGCGGTCAACTACGTGTGGGATAACAAGCACCCAGTCGGTACCCGCGCATTCAATGCATACACAGACCGCGCGGCCATGGTCGTACAGCGCTCTGGCAAGGAACAGACAGGTCGCTGGGTGAGTGAGCGCGCCAACGTGGTCGCGGACGCAACCAAGGCCTTTGGGCCGCTGCCGTTCACGGCAAGCCAATTGGCAGTGGCGTCCGACACGGACAACACCGGCGAGCAGATGCGCGCAGGGTTTGCAGAACTGCATTTCGTGGGAGCAGACGAACCCTGCCAATTCTCGGCCGGCGCTGCGCCGTAGCCCTTGGCTTGACGCCTGTAAGAACTGGCTTTTTCCAGCGACAAACAGGGGTGTGCACCACCCGGAGATTGTTTTCATGAAACTCCATCGCCGTCACCTCGCGCTTCTAGCCGCCTTGGCACTTGCCGGAGTTGCGCAAGCTCAACAAGCGCCGCTGCAATTTGGGGTGGGCCTGTTCCAGCCAGACAAGGAAAAGAACGACGCCACGTACAAACCGCTGGCCGAGTACCTGGCAAATCAACTCAACCGCCCGGTACAACTGCGCACGGTGGACAGTTGGGAGGGGCTCGCAAAGTCGCTGGCCAACGGCGAGACCGACATGGCCCTGATGGGGCCTTGGGGGTATGTGCTGGCCAACCACGAAGCCGGTGCCGAAGTGGTGTCCACCATCCTCTACGGCGGCAAGCCCGAATATTTCGCCATCATGGTGACCCACCCCAGATCCGGAATCAACACACCTGCAGATCTCAAGGGCAAGACGTTCGCATTTGGCGACAAGGGCTCGACTTCGGGCTATCTCATTCCACGCCACTACTTCATGACGCAGGGCATCGATCCCGAAAAATACTTCAGCAAGGTGCTTTACACCAAGCACCAGGCCATCGAAACGCAAGTGGCCCAAGGGGTGCTCGACGCGGGTGCGGACTACAACCGCAACCGCGACGCGATGATTGAACAGGGACTCATCAGTGCAGAGCAGTCCAAGATCATCTGGCAATCCGCACCATTGCCGAACGATGCCTTTGCAGTGAGCAAGGCATTGGCCGCAGACAAGGCCTTTGTCGCGCGCTTGCAGGCGGCACTGGCGGGGGTGGGCGCAACACTGGCGTCCCAGCCGAAGTTGTTGCCCTCGCATTACACGGGCTTTGTGACGCGCGACAACACGTTTTACAAGCCTATCCGCGATGCCGGGCTCGCCACCGGAAATCTGCGGGCAAAGCGAGCACCACAATGACAGTTGCCCCGGGGGTTCAAGATGCGAGCAGACTGAGTGGGCGCCTGCGCTTTGTCGGTCTGGCTCTGGCCTACGGCCTGCTGGTCCTGGCTTGCTTGTGGTCGCTGGCCGCCGAAGGCAACCTGTCGTGGGGCCGCAACCCGCTGGCGAATTTGATCAAGACGATGGCCGAATTCGCCCGGCCGAGTTTCCTGGATGTGTGGTTCGGCGAAGCGAGACTGGAATACCGCAGTGATGATGGCACCTTGCTGCGGGTCGAGAACCGTCAGCAGGTCGAGACCGACTATCTGTCCGGTCTGCTCCGCGCGGCCTGGACAACGATACGCATTGCGACGCTGGGATCGCTACTGGGAGCGCTGCTCGCGTTGCCACTGGCCGTGCTCACAGCCCGGAATCTGGCCTCGCCACGTGCCATGGCGCTGGCGGCCAAGGCAGTGCTGGATGTGATGCGGTCCATTCACACGCTGGTGTTCGGTTTGGTGCTGGTGGGCATCGTCGGCCTGGGGCCAACGGCAGGCATCTTGGCCATCGGTCTGCATTCGATGGGAACCTACGGCAAGCTGTTTGCCGAGGCCATCGAGTCGCTGGATATGGCTGCAGTACATGCGGTGCAGAGCGTCGGTGCCAGTCGAACACAGGTTTTTTTCAATGCCGTGTTGCCATCCGTGCTGCCCCAGTTCGTGTCCAGCCATCTCTACATCTGGGAATTCAATATCCGTGACTCCACCATCCTGGGCATCATTGGCGCAGGTGGACTGGGCCTGTTGATTTCAGAAGCCACGGCACTGTTTCAGTGGGACCGTCTGGCCACCGTACTGCTGATGGTGATCGTCTTGGTGGGCTCCTTCGACGCGATGAGTCGGCGCATCCGCAGGTCCCTGACATGACCTACCCCTGCATCGTTCTCAAAGACGTCTGCTGCCAGATCGGTGGACAGACCGTCCTCGATATCCCCACCCTGACGGTGGCACACGGCGAGAGAGTGGCCATCATTGGCCACAACGGTGCAGGCAAGTCCACGTTGTTCAAGCTGTTGACGGGTTTCATACGGCCAGCCCATGGCGAGCTGCAGGTACTGGGGCGCTCGCTGGATGCCTCACTCGACGCAAGGCAGTGGCGAATGGTGCGCCAGGAAATAGGTCAAGTCCTGCAGGGGCTGCACCTGGTGGGGCGCTTGTCAGCGCTCGACAATGTTCTGATCGGCGCGCTCGGTCGGGTGGGTGGCTGGCGCAGTTGGGCGCGGATCTTTCCTGCCGCAGAAATCCAGCGTGCCGAAGCTGCACTGCACCAAGTTGGCATGCGGGCCCGTGCCACTGCGCGGGCAGACCAGCTCTCGGGTGGCGAGAGGCAGAAGGTGGGTGTGGCCCGCATGCTCATGCAGAACCCACGCCTGATCTTGGCCGACGAACCCACCGCAGCGCTAGACCCCACGGCCGCGGCCGAAGTATGCCGGCTACTCGTGGATGCGTCCGCGGGCGCGACGCTGATGACCGTGGTGCACAACCCGGCGTTGCTGCCGGTACTTGCCGACAGGGTCATCGGACTTCGCCAAGGCCGCGTGGTCTTTGATTTGCCGGTGCAACAGGTGGCAGACCGGCAACTGGTCGCGCTGTACAGACCTCTGGCCAACGAGCCACCGGCTCATTGGCAACTGGACCTGCCTGCGCCAAAGCACCACACAGACAGACGGATTCTCCAATGACTGCAAATGGCATCGACACGGCGGGCCGAGCGTGCCCGCTGAGATACCGCTATGGTGCGCAAGCCCTCGCGAACGCCCCCCCACGCGCGACCGATACCCTGTACGTGATCGGTGGGTTGTACGGCAATGTGCCTGCGCTGGACACGATCGAACAGATGGCCGCCAGCGAGGCGGGGCCGGTCACGCTGTGCTTCAACGGGGACTTCAACTGGTTCAATGTCGATGACGAAGGATTCCGTGCCATCAACCAACGGGTTCTGTCCCACCAGGCCATCCTGGGGAATGTGGAGGCAGAGCTTTCGTCGGATGGTAACGACGCCGGCTGCGGCTGTGCCTACCCCGAACAGGTGGACGCCGCAGTGGTTGAACGCTCCAATCGCATCCACGCCAGACTCAAGGCCACTGCGCGGCGCAATGTCGACCTGACACAGCGTTTTGCCCAGCTGTCCATGTTCGCGCGGTTCGAGATTGGCCGCTGTGGTGTGGGCGTCGTGCATGGGGACGCCGACTCGCTTGCGGGGTGGAGATTCGGCGCCGATGAGATCGACAGACCCGACAACGAGAAATGGCTGCACAGCACCTTTGACAGCGCGCAGGTGGACGTGTTCTCGTCCACCCACACGTGCGAACCCGTGCTCAAGCTAGTGGCACGAGGGGAGCAGCGGGCGGCGGTCATCAACAATGGCGCTGCTGGAATGCCGAATGTGGGTGGCAGATTTCCGGGGCTCATCACCCGCATCGCACTGACTCCATCGCCGTTTTCGACGGCCTATGGAACCTGCGTGGCAGACGCTCACATCGATGCGGTCCCTGTCGTCTATGACCAGAACCGATGGATGGAGATTTTTGTCGCCAACTGGCCCGCGCGATCTGACGCTCATTTGTCCTATTTCTCACGGATCACGAGCCACAATTTTTGAGGCTACGGAAGCCATACAGAACGTCGTTTTGCCCGTTTGATCCCATTCAGACAAAGAATCGTCGCATGCGCGAAGGCGCCGAAAAAAGGGACCCGGTTAGCGCAGGCTCAGCGTCTGCCGCTTCCATGCCGGATCCTGCCAGCGCTGGAACACCGGCAGTGCAGCCACATCGCCCGTGACGCGCTCTGTGGTCAGCCCCTCCAGCCGCACGACCTCAAAGCTCCTTCGATAGCGGCCCTGGCCCCGGGCCTCGCGGGCCACCAGCATCTGCTGGCCGCCGGGCACCCAGCCGGCGAATTCGGCCACGCCGGTCTCGGGCGTGGCGGCGGCAGGGGGCAACACGTCGGCCAGCCAGCCCGCAACGCTCTTGCGCAGCACCCACAGCTCGCGCCAGCCCTCCAGGGGCTGCACCGCCAGGGCCACGGCCGTGCCTTCGCGGTTGGTGGTGGCCGATGCGGCCCACACCACGCCATAGGTGCAGCGGCGCAGCAGCGGGGCCTGGGCGCCGTGCTGCGCATCGACCAGCAGCACGCAGGTCTCGCCCGGGGCGCCGGGTTCGGTCCGCAACACGGGGCGGGCACCGACGGCGGCCGCTGGCGCCGCGGCGGGCACCAGGGCCCAGCGCACGGCGCTCACGCGCATGGCGGCGTCGTTGTAGGCGCTCAGGTCTTCGTCCGGCAACTCGGCGCGGCTCACGCCAGAGAGTTCGGTGAGAGCGCGCGCAGCGGCTGCAGCCACGGCAGGCTCGGCCATGTTCTGGCGCGCCTGCTGGAAGGCCGCCGCACCCCACACACTGGCGCGGCGCATGTGCACGCGGTTGCGCAGGTAGCCGGGCAGGCCGGCCACGTCGACCCGCTCCAGCACGTCGGCCTGCCAGGCGGTGAGCTTGGCGCGCTCGTGGGCTGGCAGATCGGGGTTGACGCATTCGGGCCGGGTCAGCGCCAGGGCGGCGCGGGCGCGCTGCGCGGCATCGGCCGCGGGCATGGCCAGCAGGCGCCGAGACGCTTCGCCCTCGTAGCAGACCTGCATGCGGCCGTCGACCTCGTAGGTGGCAAAGCGCACACCGTAGCCGTTGGCCACATCCAGATGGGCCGACAGGGCGGCGGCCGATGCCTTGCCGGGCGCGGCGGACGAGGCACGCCGGGCCAGCCGGTCGGCAAAGGTGCCCAGCGCATCAACGGCCTGCGCGCCCTCGGCACCGGCCAGGGTCTTGCCGGACGCCGCCTGCAGGTAGGCGGCCGTCAGGCCGATGCCCAGCGCTTCGGCGCCGGGCGTGTCCTGCACAAAGCGCACCACGGCCAGCAGCGCGGGGGCCTCGGCCTCGGTCATCGCCACCCGGCGCACGTCGCTGGCGCGGATGAAACCGCCGCGCTCGCGCTGGTGGTCCCACACCTGCAGGTAATCGAGCCGCTCGCCGCGCACTTCCAGCACTTCGCCCTGCCACAGGCTGGCCTGCTGCAGAGCGCCGTCGCGCGGCGCGGCGCGCAGGCTGGCCTGGTCCTGCACCACGATGGCGCTGCCCAGCGTGGGGGAAGCGGGCAGGGGCGCGGCTTCGGCCGCGATGGTGATGGCGGCGCTGACCACGGCCGCCAACAGGGTTGCGAGGGTGCCTTTCATGGTCATTGCTCCGCAGTGTCCGTGTGCATGGCACGGTCTGCCACAGCGGTCGTTTGCGCGTTGCGCTGGCCGCCCAGCAGTGCCGCGCCAATGAAGTCGCCATTGCCCGGCGGGGGGGCGATGATGACCTGGATCTTGTCCGAGAGCTTGTCGGCCAGCGTCTTCTGGATGAGCAGCGGATGTTGGGTGACCAGTGCGCCTTCGCGCGCCAACTGCTCGGCGTTGACCTTGCCGAGGCGGTCCATGCGCCAGGCCTCGGCTTCGGCCAGCTTCTGGCGGGCGTCGGCCTCGCCGCTGGCCTCGATGCGCCGCGCCTGGGCCGCGCCTTCGGCGGCCTTGACACGGGCCACGCGCTCGGCCTCGGCCTCCAGCTGGCGCTGCTCGATCTGGCGCTGCTTGAAGGGCAGCACATGTTTCATGGCCTCTTCCTGGGCCTTGGCGGCAATCACCTGTTCGCGCGCGGCGGCCTCGGCGGCCACTTCGCGGCGCACCTTGTCGGCGCTGGCGTCCAGCTCGGTCTCCTTCACGCGCTTGTCCTTGAGCTCCAGCGTGTAGCGCATCTTCTCGGACGCCAGCTCTTCGGCCAGCAGGCTGTCCATGCCCCGGCGGTACTCGGCCGGCAGGTCCACCTTGCCGATCTGCACGCTGCGCAGCATGACGCCATCGGCGGCCAGGCGGGCGCGCAGCTCGGTCTCGATGGTCTGGGCGATCTCGGCGCGCTTGGACGAGAAGATCTCGCGCACCGTGTAGCGGGCAAACACCTTGTAGACCAGGCCCTGCACGGCGGGCGCCACGATGTCGGCACCCACGTCGTCGGGCAGGTTACCGGTCTTCACGGCGGTGGATAGCGGGTCGAGGGCGTAGCGCACGCTCAGGTCCAGCCCCAGCGACAGCCCCTCCACCGACTGCAGCGGCGCGCTGCCGTTGGCCTGGCGCATGGCCTCGGGACGGTAGCTCTGGTCGCGCAGCGAGAACACGCGCACCGTGTGCAGGCCGGGCACCACCCACACGCTGCCATCGCGCCACAGGCTCACCGCGCCGTTGAACTGATTCAGCCGCACACCCAGGTCGCCCTGCGCCAGGTGCTGCACCGGCGGGTTGCGCACCAGCACCAGGCCTGCCACCGCCACCACGGCGCCTGCGGCCAGCCAACGCGTGGTGCGGGGCGTGGGCAGCAGGTAGGCCCAGTTCAGGGGCGCCTGTGGCGCGCTTGCCGCCATCCCGGATGAAGCCATACCGGCCTCCTCCAGACCGGGCTCCGCGCCTGGCTCGGGCAGGGGGTTGGACGGGCGGCCCTTCAGGGTCTGCACGATGCGGTTCCAGGTGGCTTTCATGGTGTGTTGCTCTCTCTTGGTTGGGTTTGGTGTTGTTGTCGGTGTCTGAGGCGCCGCCGGGCGCTCTCATTGGGGACCGATTGTTCGAATCCACCCCGGAAGCAACAACGCTGCACGGCGCCCATTGCGCTCACGCCCCGCGCACGAACCTTCCGGCCCCGGAAGAAAAACTCACACCGCCCTGTCTGCGGCGTCGGGATAATCCGCCCACCCTCCTCTGCCTGCCCCGCCCATGACCCGCATCGCTGTGATCGAAGACGACCTGCCCACCAGCAACCAGCTGGCCGGATGGATCCGCAGCGCCAAAAGCGGCATCGTCATCGACCAGTGGTTCACCCGCGACGAGGCCGAAGCCGCCTTGGCCCGCGAGCACTACGACGCCGTGGTGCTGGACATCGAACTGGGCCGCGAGCGCCATGCGGGGGTGGCCCTGATCAATGCCATCAACAAGCTGCGCCAGGGCACGCCGGTGCTGGTGGTGTCGGCCATGCCGGCGGCCATCTACCGCAGCATCATGAAAGCGCTGGACGCCTGGGACTACCTGCAGAAAACCACGTTCGAAGAGGCCGATTTCATCGAGACCTTTCTCGACATCCTGCGCACCGGCAGCCCTGCTGCCGCCGAGCCAGCAGGCCGCACAGGCGACGCCCTGGTGCTGGACCCGCTGTGGCAGCGCACCCCCACCTGGCGCGGCGAACGCATCAACCTGCCGCTCACGGCCCAGCGCATCCTCGCCACGCTGCACCAGCGCAGCGGCGAGGTGGTGTCGTACGACGAACTCTTCGACGTGGTGAAAAGCGGCCGCAACCGCGACAACGTGCGCAAGCACGTGAGCACCATCCGCGAGGCTTTGCGCGAGGTGGACCCTGGTTTTGAAGGCATTGAGAACGTCCCCATGCGCGGCTTCCGTTGGGTTGCCAAATGAAGCGTTTGCTGCGCCGCCCCGCGCTGGAGATGCCCCGCCTGGGCCTGCCCGCGTTCCGTTTGCGCATCCTGGTGCGCAGCGTGTTCCTGCTGCTGGCGCTGGCCACGGTGGCGCTCAGCGTGGTGCTGCTGCAGGAAGAAAAGGAGCGCGCCTGGAAGAGCTACCAGCATGGCTTCGAGCGCAGCCAGTCGGAAGTGATGGCGCGCCTGCGCCACCCCTCGGGCCAGCTGGCGCTGCTCAACGCCGACCAGCAGCCCCAGCGCGCGGGCGGCCTGGCGCCCCTGCTGCTGCCGTATTCGGCCATTGATTTCGACGACCAGAACAAGGCCCAGCAGGCGGTGGAGATGGCGGGCTGCGCCGTGCAATACCCCGATGGGTCCTCGCTGTGCGCCGCGATCGGCAACAACCCGTATGCGGGCGGGTTCATCTACCTGGTCGGCAGCTTCTACGCGGGCGAGCTGGTGGCGCGAGAGCGCGGGGTGCTGGCGCTCGAAGGCGTGCACCGTGCGCTGATTGCGCTCGACATGCGGGGCGAGCAGTTTCGCTGGGTGGCGCCGTTCGAGGCGCTGGCGCCGCAGGGCTCGGTCAGCACGCGCGGCCGCCTCACAGGCTTTGTGGATACAGGCGACGACGCCCTCGATGTTCGCGCCCGGCCCGTGCGGGACTTTCGCGGGTGGCTGTGGCAAAGCGGCCATTGCCGCGACCTGGCGGGCGCCGCGCCCACCTGCGCACGGCGCACGTTCTATTCCATCCGCCTGCCGGTGGAGCTGTTCCGCGAGGCGCTGTTCCACAAGCGCCCCGTGGTCTGGCCACCGAAGGACCTGGGCACCCTGCGCCTGCGGGTGCAGATGCGCGGCCCGGGCACGGCTGCTGCGCTGTTCGACAGCAGCACACCCGGCGCCCAGCCCGCCGCGTCGCTGGGCGAGGTGGCGCGCACGCTGCGGCCCGGCGAGCGGGTGCAGATCCGCAAGCTGGGCGCCCCCGACAGCGAGGCGCTCACGCTCAAGGGCGCCGACGTGCAGACGGACGCGGGCGCACCCTGGCTCATCCGCCTCATCGGCTGGCTGCCGCTGGACCTGCGCAGCGGCGCCCCGATGCGCCCGCCTGCCGTTCCCGCCGGTCTGGACATCCTCGACACCCCCGCCGGCAACTACGCCGTCACCTTCACCGGCGATCTGCGCGGGGTGGAGTTGGGCTTGGCCGCCGTGGCCACACGCCTTTCGTGGTACCTGGCGGCCATGCTGGGGGCGATTGCCCTGGCCTGGCTGGCGGTGGAGGTGGGCCTGCTGCGCCGCGTGACCGCCCTCACGCGCCGTGCGGCGGCCGTGTCGTACAACGTGCAGCCCGGCCACACCGCCCCCCGCCTGGGCGACCTCAACGTGTCGGACCTGCGCGGCTCGGACGAGCTGGGCATTCTGGCCGGCGGGCTGGCCGACCTGCTGCAGCGCGTGAAGGACGACATGCAGCGCGAGCAGCTGCGCGCCCAGCAGGAGCGCGACATGTGGCACGCCGTGGGGCACGAGATCATGTCGCCCCTGCAGTCGCTGATGGTGCTGCACGGCGGCCCCGATGACCCGGGCCACCGCTACATCCAGCGCATGCAGCAGGCCGTGCACGTGCTGTATGGCACGGCCTCGCCCGCCGAAGCGCTGGAAGCCGCCGACCTGACCGCCGGGCGGCTGGACCTGGACGCCTTTTTGCGCCACGTGGCGGGCAATGCGCATTTCGCGGGCATAGACGAAGTGGTGTACCGAGAGCGCAGCGGCCCGGTCATCGTGCGCGCCGACGAATTTGCGCTGGAAGACGTGGTGACACACATCCTGCGCAACGCCGACCGCTACCGCCCCCCGGGCACGCCCATCACGCTGGCGCTGCACGCGTCCGAATCTACCGCCAGCGCCACGCTGGCCAACCAGGGTGCCACCATCGCCGACGACCTGCTCGAGCGGATCTTTGAGCTGGGCGTCTCTGACCCCGGCCTGACGCAGCCGACCGGTGAGACCAGCGAGAACGGGCACCGGGGCCAGGGCCTGTTCGTGGCAAAGACCTACATGGCCAAGATGGGCGGCACCATCAGTGCGCGCAACGTCGAAGGCGGTGTGGCGTTCACGCTCACATTCCAGCGCCTGGGTTGATGGGAAACACGCGCCGGCCCACGGGCGCGGCGCCGCTGGCGGGCATGCAGGGGGCACCGGCGCGCACGCCGGCGATCGGCCACGTCCGACAGGGTGGCACGAGGCCGATGGCTACGCTGCAGCCATACCGTTCGCACCGCCAGCCCCTCCATCCATCACACGGCCGGGGTGCGTATTTCAACCCCTTCATGGGGCGCCCGTCGCCCGGAGTCTTAGCCATGAAACGCTTCGCCACCCCTGTCATCACCGCCGCCTTGCTGATGGCCTCTGTCGCCGCCTCGGCGCAGTCCGCATCTGCCGCAGACAGCGCCCGTGCCCGCTACGAGCAGGAACGCCAGGCCTGCATGACCAACAACACCCAGGACACGCTGGCCACCTGCCTGCGCGATGCCACCAATGCCTACGATGCCGCCCGCAGAGGCCAGCTGAGCGACCCGGGCCCCATCGCCATGGCCAACGCCACTCAGCGCTGCGACGCCTTCCAGAACGCGCAAGACCGCGCGGAATGCGTGCGCCGGATCGAGAACGACCCTGCCAGCGGCTCGGTGTCGGGCGGCGGCGTGCTGCGCGAATCGGTCACCACCACAGTGGTTCCGCAGTAACCGCAGAAAAATTTGAATGGAATATACCCTCAGCGCTTATCTGCAAACGATTTACTGCTACACAAATCGAAGCAGAACGCGCACAAGGCCTGTGCATGGGGCCAGCCCTGGCCCCGGTCAGACGCTGCCCAGCGCCTTGCGCATCGTGTCGATGACGCCGCGATAGTCGGGCTTGCCAAAGATGGCGCTGCCCGCCACGAAGGTGTCGGCACCCGCGTCGGCCACGCGGCGGATGTTGTCGGTCTTGATGCCGCCGTCCACTTCGAGGCGGATGTCCTTGCCCGAGGCGTCGATGCGGCGGCGCACGGCTTCGATCTTGCGCAAGGCCGAGTCGATGAAACTCTGGCCGCCGAAGCCGGGGTTCACGCTCATGATGAGAATCAGGTCGATGTCGTCGATCACCCAGTCCAGCACATCCAGCGGCTCGGCCGGGTTGAACACCAGGCCGGGCTTGACGCCCTTGGCACGGATGGCCTGGATGCTGCGGTGCACGTGGCCCGACGCATCGGGATGAAAGCTGATGTAGTCGGCGCCTGCGTCGGCAAACGCTGCGGCCAGCGCGTCCACGGGCTCGATCATCAGGTGCACGTCGATGGGCACGGGCTGGCCGTCGGGCGTCTTGGCATGCGGCTTGAGTGCCTGGCACACCATGGGGCCGAAAGTCAGGTTGGGCACGTAATGGTTGTCCATCACGTCGAAATGGATCCAGTCGGCGCCGGCGGCGATGACGTTCTGCACTTCCTCGCCCAGGCGGGCGAAGTCGGCGGACAGGATGGAGGGTGCAATGCGGTAGGTGGGGCTGCTCATCCCCCGATTGTCTCAAAGCGCAGCCACGAAGGGGATTTCGGCGTTCCGCAAGCCCGTGCTGCACGCGCCCACGGTTACCATTCGCGCCATGCCAAAGTACCAGTTTGACGTGGAAGTGCTGCCCGAATACCTGCCTGAGCAGTCTGCGCCGGACAGCGGGGTGTTCAGCTTCGCGTACACCATCACCATCTCCAACGCCGGCGACACCCCGGCACAGCTGATCTCGCGGCACTGGGTGATCAGCGATTCGCGCGGCCACACCGAGGAAGTCAAGGGCCTGGGCGTGGTGGGCCAGCAGCCGCTGCTGAGGCCCGGCGAGTCTTTTCAGTACACCAGCGGCTGCCGCCTGCGCACGGCGAGCGGCACCATGCACGGCACCTTCCATTGTGTGGCGGACGACGGCGAATTCTTCGACACCCCGGTGCCGCTGTTCGTGCTCGAAGCCCTGGGCCACGGCCCGGCGGGCGAGCCGCTGAGCGGCCGGGTGCTGCATTGAACCGGCAGCTTCCCGGCCAGAACGATCTGCCTGGCCTGCTGGGGGCACTGGACCCCCACGCCGGGATGGCGCACCGCCATCTCTGGCTGGTGAACCTTCTCGGCTGGGTGCGGGGCCAGAGCGACTCCGTGCCTGCGGCCGTGGGCCGCGTGCAGCAGCTGCTCGATGCCTTGGAGGGCCGGCCCGAGCTGCAGGCCCGCTTTCGGGCCTGGTGGGCCCTGCTGGTGGACCGGGTCGACGTCACCACCTTGCTGGCCGACTTCGGCTTTGCGCCGCGCACCGCGCTCGTGAGCGAGATCGGCCACCGGCTGCGCACCAAGCTGCTGCCGGGAAGCCCTGAGACCATCGACGCGTCGGAGCTTTTCATGCTGGCGCTGCCCAGCGAGTTCGATGCGCAGTGGCTGATGGCGCTGGAGGAATCGCAGCTGGAGCGGCTGGTGGCGCTGCTGGCCCAGCCTGCGGCCGACGGCGGCGCCGCGACGGGCGCCTCGCGCTGGCACAAGGCGCTGCTGGACGCGATCACGTATTGCACAGGCCAGATCCTTTCCACCGGCTTCGCCCCCGAACTACGGTTGCGCATGAGCGAATCCGTGCGCGACGCGCAACCCTTTCACGCGCTGATCCGCGACGTGGAAGGCCTGCGCGTGGAAGTGGTGCACGCCCTGCGCACGCCCGAGCGCCTGAACGAGGCCGCGCAGCGCCTGCGCGAGCGGCTGGAGGCCTGCCGCGCAGCGGCCGCCACGGTGTATTCGCACTTCGAGGACAACGGCATCTCGGTGGGCCTGGTGTTCCGGCTGCGGCAGCTGCGCGAGCGCATCCTGCGCGTGCGCGAGCTGCTGGACTGCCTGCTCTCGCCCCGGCCGGCTGCCACCGCCGCGCGGCTCATGGCCCACCTGGTGATGGTGGGGCAAGACCGGCGCAGCCTGCGCTCGCTGCTCGCGTCCAATTCGTCGCTGCTGGCCGCCAAGGTGGCCGAGCGCAGCGCCGAGACCGGCGAGCACTACATCACCCGCACCGGCGCCGAATACGTGTCCATGCTGCGCAAGTCAGCGGGCGGCGGCGCGCTGATGTCGATCACCACCATGGCCAAGTTCGGGCTGTACGCGCTGGCGCTGTCGGCGTTCTGGGGCGGCTTCTGGGCGGGGGTGAACTACGCCCTGACCTTTGTGCTCATCCAGCTGCTGCACCTCACGGTGGCCACCAAGCAGCCCGCGATGACCGCGCCCGCCATGGCGGCCAAGCTCAAGGAACTGGGCGCGAGCGATGCCATCGAGTCGTTCGTGGACGAGATCACGCACCTGGTGCGTTCGCAGGTGGCGGCCGTGCTGGGCAACGTGCTGGTGGTGTTCCCCGCCGTGCTGGGGCTCGCGGCGCTGATCGCGCTGGCCAAGGGCAGCCCCGCGCTCGGCGAGCAGCAGGCGCTGCACGTGCTCGCATCGCTGCACCTGCTGGGCCCTTCGCTGCTGTTTGCGGCGTTCACGGGCGTGCTGCTGTTTGCCTCCAGCATCATCGGCGGATGGATGGAAAACTGGTTCGTGCTGAACCGGCTCGACTCCGCGCTGCACTACAACCCGCGCATCACGCGCGTGCTGGGGGCGGAGCGCGCCGCGCGCTGGGCGCTTTTTTTGCGCGAGAACCTTTCGGGTATTGCGGCCAACGTTTCGCTGGGGTTCATGCTCGGCCTCGTCCCGCCGGTTGCAGGGTTTTTCGGGGTGGCCCTGGATGTGCGGCATGTCACACTCTCCACAGGCCAGGTGGCCGCTGCCAGCGCGGCGCTCGGCATGCAGGTGCTGCACCTGCCCGCGTTCTGGTGGGCTGCGGTGACCCTGCCCCTGCTGGCTGCGCTGAACGTCACGGTAAGCTTCTATCTGGCTTTCCGCCTGGCATTGCGGGCACAGAACGTGAGCGGCCTGGACCGCTCACGCATCTATGCGGCCATTCGTGCGCGCTTGCGCAACGCTCCCTGGAGTTTCTTTGTTCCCACACGCCGCCAAGCCGCATGAACGCAGCGCCAACCCTGCCGGCCCAGGCGCCGCCCGAGTCCTACAGGGCGGCGCTTGTGTCTGCATGTAAATTCGGGCACCCGCGTGCCCAGCCCTTTTCTGTGGCTGGCGCGCTTCCGACCCATCCCCCGACGGGCCCCAAGGCCCGCCTGACAGAGGTTCCTCAAACATGAATGAAATCCTGAGCTTCTGGGCGCAATGGCTGCGCCCCTCGGCCGGGCTGCCCACAGTGCAGTGGTCGCTGCTGCTGGCAGTTGCGGCCATGGTGGGCTATCTCACCCAACGCCATACGGGCCTGCCCAAGGTGGTGGGCTATTCGCTGGTGGGCACGGTGGCCGGCCTCGCCGGCTTCGGCGGTGCCGTCTGGCCGCTGCAGGGCATCGGCCTGTTCCTGCTCGAATTGGGCATCGCCATCGTGCTGTTCGAATGCGGGGGCCGCATTCCGCTGCGCTGGTTCCGCCACAACCCCATGGTGCTGGTGCAGAGCGTCGCGGAGTCGGTGCTGACCTACTTCGCCGTGTACTGGGTGCTGCTGTGGCTGGGCCTGCCCGCGCCCGTGGCCAGCCCGCTGGCCCTGGTGGCGCTGGCGGCGTCCCCCGCCGTGCTCACGCGGGTCGTGGCCGACACCCGCGCCGCCGGCCCGGTGACCGAGCGCGCCATCGTGCTGACCACGCTGTCCACCCTGTATGCGCTGACGCTGGGCAGTGCCCAGGCCGAGCTGATGAACCGCCAGAGCGTGACGCTGATGGAGAGCGCGTCGCCCGTGGTGGTGGTGCTGGGCGTTTCCATCGTGGTTGCTGCCGTGCTGGCCCTGGTGCTGCGCATGGCGCTGCGTGTGATGAGCCCCACGAGCGAGAACACCTCCATGCTCTTCCTGGCGCTGGTGGCTGCGGGCACGGCCGTGGCCGCGCACATGGGCGGCTCGGCGCCGCTGGCGGCGCTGCTGGGCGGCATGCTGCTCAAGCAGCTCAACCCCCGTCCCTGGGCGTGGCCGCGCCAGCTGGGCAACGCATCGTCGCTGCTCACCATGCTGATGTTCGTGCTGGTGTCCACCGTGGCCGCGCAGGCCGACTGGAGCGCCCCGGTGGCCGGCGTGGTGCTGGCACTGATCGCGGTGCGCCTTGCCGCCAAGGCCCTGGGCGTGGCCCTGGGCAACGTGGGCAGCGGCGCCAGCTGGAAGCAGGCCCTGTGGGTGGGCTGCGCGATGACGCCGATGTCGTCCATTGCCCTGCTGATCGCCTCGCAGTTCGTCATCGCATCCCCCTCCACCGGCCACATGATCGCCGGCGTGGCACTGCCTGCCATCCTGCTGATGGAAGTGCTGGGCGCCGTGATCGCCACGGTGGCCATCTACCGCGCGGGCGAAAGCTCCAAACCCTGGGCGCCCCTGACCCGCAGCAACAACGGAGAAAGCAGCCGTGAGTCTTGAAGCCTTCAACCATTCCGAACCGCTGACGCTGGGCGTGGAGCTGGAGCTGCAGCTCGTCAACACCAACGACTACGACCTGGCGCCCTACGCCGACGACATGCTGCGGCTCATGAAGAAGTCCCCGCTGCCCGGCAGCGTGGTGCCCGAGATGACGAACAGCATGATCGAAATCTCCACCGGCATCTGCCACTCGGCCAGCGAGGTGCTGGGCCAGCTCACGCCCATCCGCGATGCGCTGGTGCGCAGTGCCGACAAGCTCAACATCGCCGTGGTGGGCGGGGGCACGCACCCCTTCCAGCAGTGGCACGAGCGCCGCATCTACGACAAGCCCCGCTTTCAGGAGCTGTCGCAGCTCTACGGGTACCTGTCCAAGCAATTCACCATCTTCGGCCAGCACGTGCACATCGGCTGCCCGGATGCGGACGCCGCGCTGCTCATGCTGCACCGCATGTCGCGCTACATCCCGCACTTCATCGCCTTGTCGGCCTCCAGCCCCTATGTGCAAGGCCAGGACACGGCCTTCGACTCGGCGCGGCTCAACTCGGTGTTCGCCTTTCCGCTGTCGGGCCGCGCGCCCATGGTGCTGACCTGGAAGGACTTCGGCACCTACTTCGACAAGATGACGCGCACGGGCGTGGTCAAGAGCATGAAGGACTTTTATTGGGACATCCGCCCCAAGCCCGAGTTCGGCACCATCGAGATCCGCGTGTTCGACACGCCGCTCACCATCGAGCGCGCCGCCGCCCTGGCCGGCTACGTGCAGTCGCTGGGCGCGTGGTTCCTGGCCGACCAGCCCTTCATGCCCGAAGAGGACGACTACCTGGTGTACACCTACAACCGCTTCCAGGCCTGCCGCTTTGGCATGGACGCGGTGTATGTGGACCCGGCCACCGGCGACCACATGCCGCTGCGCGAACACATTCTGCGCACCATGGACAAGATTGCCGGGCACGCCGCCGTGCAGGGCGCATCGAGTGCCATGCACATGCTGCGCACCGAGGTGGAAGCGGGCCAGAACGACGCCCGCTGGCTGCGCCAGCGCCAGAGCGAAGAGCAGTTGCTGGCCGAGGTGAGCCGCCAGGCAGCGCAGCGCTTTCGCGGCGCGCCCGCCTGAAGTGAAACACCCCCTGAGTCGCTCCGCGCCTTCCCCCTCTCTCGCCTTGCTGCGCAAGGCGGGAGGGGGACGCCCCCGGTGCGGCGGGACGGCCCTTGCACGGGGGCGCTGGCTCGGGCCGCGCCGGTTTCACCAGCTGCGGGTGGCGCGCAGCATCATGGATAACTGATACGGATTCGCGTTCGGCCCATCAGAACCGTTCGGACTGAGCCTGAAGAAGCCTCGCGCGGCGCTTCGACAAGCTCAGCGTAAGTGGATTGATATTTTTGAACGCGTACCGGTATGAGCGTCAGGCCGCCAGCGCCAGCTTGCGTGCCTGCTGCGTGCGCCCGCCGTAGCCCCAGTCGCTGGCGGGCAGCTCCCGCACCACCACGTAGCTGGCCGGGGCCAGCGTGCCGTCACTGGCCAACTGGCGCTGCAGCTCGGCAAACGCGGCCTGGATGAAAGCGGCCTTCTCTTCTTGTGTGTTCGTGCCGTGGGTGATGCTGATCTCCAGCAGGGCCGTGGGCTGCTCGACCGGTGCACCACCGATGTGCCAGCGCGCACTGGGCAGGTCGTCGATGACCACCGCCGTCACCTCGCGGCGTTTGCCCAGCAGGTCCACCGTGAGGTCGGTGAGTGCGCTGGCGAGCTGCCGGTAGCGCTCGGGGTTTTGCAGCGGAGCCAGTTTCAGAACGAGGGTTGGCATGGTGTCGGGGCCTTCGGGGTCAATGGGGTTGTGGGTGCGGACCGGGCCCGCAGGGAGAGAAAAACCCGTCGGGTCATTTGCAGGAGCCACCGCGCCACCCAGGCATGGGCTTCGCGAATCGCCTCCTGGCGCAAATGCAGGGCGTGGCGCTTGGCGGCATCGCGCAGGCGCTGGTAGTCGTCGGGGTGCAGGTGGGGGTCCATGGCATTCCTTTCTGGATGGAGCCACTGTAGGCAGTGCAGGGCGGCGCGGAAACGACTGGTGGTGCAAGACGGCTTTGCACGGATTGCAAAGGCCCGCCGTTACCATTGCCCGATGCGCGATATCCGCTTTGAAGACATGCACCTGTTCGCCCGCGTGGCCGATCTGGGCTCGCTGTCGGCCGTGGCGCGCGAGCGCGACGTGCCCGCGAGCCAGGTCTCGCGCTCGCTGGCACGCATCGAACAATCCTGTGGTGCGCGGCTGGTGCACCGCAGCACCCACGGGCTCACCCTCACGGCCGAGGGGCAGACGTTTCTGGACTACTGCCGCCGCATCACCGGCACCCTCGATGAGCTGGAGGGCGAGTTCGCCCAGCAAAGCGGCCAGCCCAGCGGCGGGGTGCGCGTGGCCTGCAGCTCGGTGGTGGCCGACTACCTGCTGATTCCCAGCTTCGAGAGCCTGCACCAGAAGCATCCGCTGCTGCGCATCGACCTGCTGGTGGACGACCGCATGGCCGACATGGCGCGTGACGGCATCGACATCGCCATCCGCACGGGGCCGCCGCTCACGGACACCGTGGTCGCCCGCCCGCTGGGCAACCTGGCGCGCGGCCTGTATGCCGCGCCGGGCTACCTCCAGGCGCACGGCGCGCCGCGCCACCCCGACGACCTGCGCCAGCACCGGCTCATCGCCAACAGCGCGGTGGCCTTTCTGAACCACTGGACCTTCTGCGTGGAGGGCACGCCCTGCGACCTGACGGTGGAGGGCCACTGGCGCTCGGACAGCACCGCCACCACGGCGCGCATGGTGCTGCAGGGCCTGGGCATCGGGCGGCTGGCCACGCTGGTGGGCGACCCGCTGGTGCGCCAGGGCCTGCTCGTGCCCGTGTTGGCCGAGTTCACCGATCTGGAGCCCACGCCCATCCACGCCATCACCCTCACGCGCAGGCACCGGCTGCCCAAGATCCAGGCCTGCATCGACCACTGGGCGCAGTGGTTTGCCCCCCAAGAAATGGCTTTGCGATGACTTTTGCCTCGTCCACCATGCCTCTGACTTTGGGTGCCCGCCATGGGTGAGTTCGACCTGATCGCCCGCTACTTCACCCGCCCCGTGCACCAAGCGGCGCTGGGCGTGGGCGACGACTGCGCGCTGCTGGCGCCTGCGCCCGGCATGCAGCTGGCCATCTCCAGCGACATGCTGGTGGAAGGCCGCCACTTTTTTGCCGACGTGGACCCCGAGGCCCTGGGCCACAAGGCGCTGGCCGTGAACCTGTCGGACCTGGCGGCGTGCGGTGCGCGGCCGCTGGCGTTCACGCTGGCGCTGGCGCTGCCGCGTGTGGATGAAGCCTGGTTGGCAGGCTTCTCACACGGACTGCTGGCGCTAGCGGACGCGCACGGCTGCGAGCTGGTGGGGGGCGACACCACGCAGGGCCCGCTCAACCTCTGCATCACCGTGATCGGCGAAGTGCCCCCGGGCCAGGCCCTGCTGCGCAGCGGCGCGCGGCCGGGCGACGACATCTATGTGAGCGGCACGCTGGGCGACGCGCGGCTGGCGCTTTCGGCCCTGCTGGGCCACATCGCCCTGCCCGCCGACGTGCTGGCCCGCGCGCGCCAGCGGCTGGAACGCCCCACGCCGCGCGTGGCCCTGGGCCTGGCGCTGCGCGGCATCGCCAGCAGCGCCATGGACGTGTCGGACGGCCTGCTGGGCGACCTGTCGCACATCCTCCAGGCATCGCGGGCCGGGGCCTGCATCGACGTGGATGCCGTATCAAAATTGATAGCTGCCAGCGCTTATGCAGAAAGCGCTGAAGGCCAATTTGACGTGGAATTGCTTCGCCAATGCACCCTGGCAGGAGGCGACGACTATGAACTGGCCTTCACCGCGCCGCCCGCCCGGCGCGATGCGGTGGCGACCGCTGCGCAGGCCAGCGGCACGCCCGTGTCGCGCATCGGCACCGTGCAGGCCGAGCCCGGCCTGCGGCTGGTGGACGCGCAGGGCCTGGCGGTGGAGCACCGCTATGCGTCGTTTGACCATTTCCGGTGAGGTGGCACGCTGGTGCCCGTTCGGGCGGAGCCTGTCGAAGCCCCGCGCGGCGCCGGTATGTCTCCCCTCTCCCCTTGCAGGAGAGGGGCGGGGGGAGAGGGGGCCGGTGCTACAGGCAGTGCCCCATCACCCCCCTCTCCCCACCCCTCTCCCACCAGGGGAGAGGGAGCCTGCACCGCCCCGGTGCCACTACGCCCGCACAAACGCCGCCAGCGGCCTGCGCGGCGTGGCGGGCGCCTCGGCCGGGGTGTAGCCAATCAGGCAGAACATCTGCACGGTGGGGTCCTGTGGCGTGCGCGGCGCGGGGCGGCCCAGCACCTGCTGGTGCAGGCGTTCGTAGTGCGGGGCCATCTCGGCGGTCGTCTCAGTCCTTCAGCGCCGGGGGCAACACGCCCTGCTGGGCCAGCGCCATCACCAGCAGCTCCAGAAACGCGCCGTGGCCGATCCGGATCTGCCGTCCCAGCGGGTCGGTGTGGGACAGCACGCGCGCGGGTCGGTGCGCAGCGTGATGACGCCCTCCTCGCGCAGGTCCACCCGCCAGGGCTGCAGGTTGTGCGGGTTGGGCGCGGTGATGGCCAGAGCCTGTTGACGCTCTCGCAGGGGATCGCGTTGGAGCGCAATCGGGATGAGTGGACGCCTCGGATGTGCCGCATGGGCTCGTGCCCATGCAAGCAGCCGGGGCGCCAAACATTCCGAGTTCATCGGCCCGATTTCGCTCCAACCCGAAGGGCAGTGGCCTTGTCGGGCGGTCTGCGGCGTTGCGGCGCTTGTGGATAGCCGGGCTATCCACTGCGCACCGCGCCTGGCATCCCATCCCGACCAGGCCGCTGCGCGACCCCTGGGAGAATCGTCAACACGTTCTTATGGAAAGGGCCGCTGTGCGCGGCCCTGGGGGGATGTGAAAGCCGCTGAAGCGGCGGCTTCAAGCCGCCTTGCGAAACGGCTCGGCAGGCCGCTGCAGCTTACCGTGGGGCAGGGTGGACAGCCGCGAGAACATGCGGCGCACGTAGCCGCGCACCCACAGGCATTTGTTCAGCTCGTCCACGGGCAGGGGGCCCGACACCACCACGATGTCGTTGGCCGCCGCCTGTGCCCCAGCCGCGCGCAGGCGCCGGCGGGTGTTGTTGGCCCAGGACTGGATGCGCGTGGGGCTGCCGTGCTGGTGCACCTCGCCCGTATGCACATCAAATGCGATGGCCACCGTGTCGGTCTTGAGCTTGAAACGGCGCTCGCCCGTCACGGCGCTCGGCGCCTCGCGCATGTCATACAGGTAATAGCTGCCGGCCTTGAGCTGGTATTGCATGTCCATGGGTGTGTTCCTCTCTGTGGGCATTTTCGAGGGTGCACCCGATGGGCAATGGCAGGTAAAAAGGCAGGAAAACCGCTCTTATCCAGAGCGTGTCTTCCCCGGCCAGGCCGGTGAGAGTGCGCGTGCCATTGTGGCGGCGCGTCGGCATCCATTCACAAAACTTGAGGATGATCTCGTAACGAGATGTGAGTGCAATAGGCGCGATCCCGCACCTTGCATTGCCGACGCCTTTCGAAACTGGCGCGGCCCAGGCCAGGGCAGCCAAGCAAGGGCCGCCCCGCAGCGAGGGCTGCGTCCCCCT
>NZ_JBMIRS010000109.1:0-1405 GCF_049198005.1 Paracidovorax sp. MALMAid1276
AGCCTGTCGAAGGGCTGCTGGCAAAGGGCGCCCTGGCTTCGACAAGCTCAGCCCGAACGGATGGGGGTAGGCATCTGAGGCATGTACATAGTCAGGGAAAAGTGCCTTCAGCGCATACTGGATAAGCGCTGATAGCTATCATTTTTATGGTTTTCCGCTTTGTTTTGGCGGATCAGGCCTTGAGCCAGCCGCGCAGGCGCTGCACCCCATCGCCCAGCCGCCCCAGGTCCTGGCTGGCAAAACACCAGCGCAACCAGCCTCCGGCCTCGTCGCCAAACGCGCTGCCGGGCGCCAGCCCCAGGCCCGCTTCGCGCACCAACCGCTTGGCCAGCGTCAGGCAGTCGTCGTGCCCGTCGATGCGAAAGAACGCATACATGCCGCCGCGCGGTGTGGCCACCGACACGCCGGGCACATCGGCCAGCAGCGGCACCAGCGTGTCGCGGCAGCGGTGCAGGTGGGCCACCAGGGCCGGTGTCACCTCGGCCGTGCGCTGCAGCGCCACCGTGGCGCCGCGCTGCACAAACACCGGCGCGCACGAGGTGTTGAACTCGATGAGCTTGCCCACCGCATGGGTGATCGCGGGCGGCAGCACCAGCCAGCCCAGGCGCCAGCCCGTCATCAGAAAGCTCTTGGAAAAGCTGTGCGTCACGATCAGCCGGTCGTCAGGCGCGGCCACGTCCAGAAAACTCGGCGCCGCGCCGTTGGCCGTGTCGCCCGCGTAGTACAGGCGCTCGTACACCTCGTCCGCCAGCACCCAGGTGCCCGTGCTGCGGCAGTGCGCCAGGATGGCGGCCTGCTCGTCGCGGGTGAGCGTCCAGCCCGTGGGGTTGTTGGGCGCATTCACCACCAAAAGCCGCGTGCCGGGCGTGATGGCGGCCTGCAGCGCGCCCATGTCCAGCTGCCACGCGCCCTGCGCATTGACCACCAGGGGCACGGTGCGCACCTTTGCGCCCAGAATGCGCGGCTGCGCCACCAGGTTGGGCCACACGGGCGTGACCAGCACCACCTCGTCCCCCGCGTTCACCAGCGCCTGCACGGCCAGCATGAGGCCGTTCACCCCGCCGGACGTGACGGCCACGCGGTCGAACCACGCATCGGTGTGCAGTTGCGGATGCAGCCCGTGCATGTAGCCCGCAATCGCGTGGCGCAGCTCGGGCAGGCCCAGGTTGTGGGCGTAAAACGTCTCGCCCTTCTGCAACGAGGCAATGGCCGCCTCGCGGATGAAGTCGGGTGTGACTTCATCACTCTCGCCAAACCAGAACCTGAGCACGTCGCTGCGCCCCAGGCCCTCGTTGGCCACCTCGCGGATGCGCGACTCTTCGAGGCTTTGGACTACTTCTCGCATGCAATCTCCTTTTAGAGCCTGTTCAACGTCTTTTTGGAGATCGCATTGGAGTGCAATCGG
>NZ_JBMIRS010000111.1:0-5191 GCF_049198005.1 Paracidovorax sp. MALMAid1276
TCGTGCGATGGCGCCACAATGCGGCCTAGGAGTCTGCGCGGCAGAAGGAGCATCGGCTGCAACGCACGATAAACCGGTCTCGCGCAGACTCCACGGCCCTTGCACCTGCCAAGCAACCGCTTGCCTTCTGCCATGAACACATCCTTGAGCGACGAAATCGCCCACACCACGGCCCGGCTGGTGGTGGAGGAGGGCCTGGAATGGGGCCCGGCCAAGCGCCGCGCCGTGCGCGAGCTGGGCCTGCCCGCCCGCACGCCCCTGCCCGACAACGACCGCGTCGAGGCAGCCGTGCGTGAATACATCCAGATCTTCTGCGCCGACACGCAGCCGCGCGAGCTGAGGGCTCTGCGGCAGCTGGCGCTGGTGTGGATGGAGCGCATGGCGGTCTTCCGGCCCCATCTGGCGGGCGCGGTGTGGCACGGCACGGCCACGCGGCTTTCCGATATTTATCTGCAGTTGTTCTGCGATGACCCAAAATCGGCAGAGATTGCGTTGATCGATCACCATGTGGACTACGAGCCGCGCACGGTGACGGGCTTCAACGGCCAGCCGGTGGAAGCCCTGAGCCTGAGCAGCCTCAGCCCCGAGCTGTCCGAAATGATCGGCGTGCACCTGCTCATCTACGACCTGGACGACCTGCGCGGCGCGCTGCGGCCCGACACCCAGGGCCGCACGCCCCGGGGCGATCTGGCTGCGGTGCGCCGCTTGCTCCAAGACACGCAACCCCATGACGAACCCCGCTGACCCCTCTTCTCCCCCGCTTGCTGCCAATGCTGCCGCCCCTGCGGCGCCCCGTGCCGACGCGTCTTCGTCGTCCGCCCGCCGCCGCCTGCTGTATGCAGGCGTGGCGGGCGCCGCGGCGCTCGGCGGCGCCGGTCTGGCGTGGTGGAAGTTCCAGCCCCACGCGATGGAGCCGGGCGCCGAGCGGGCGCTGTGGGGCATGTCCTTTGACAAGCCCGAGGGGGGCGCCCTGGCGATGCAGGCGTTTGCGGGCAAGCCGCTGCTGCTGAATTTCTGGGCCACCTGGTGCCCGCCCTGTGTGGACGAGCTGCCGATGTTGAACGCGTTTTACCGCGAACACGCGCCCAAGGGCTGGCAGGTGCTGGGGCTGGCCATCGACCAGCCCTCGGCCGTGCGAAAGTTTCTGGAGCGCATCCCGCTGGATTTCCCGGTGGGACTGGCCGGGCTGGGCGGCACCGACCTCGGCCGGTCGCTGGGCAACCTGACGGGCGGGCTGCCGTTCACCGTGGTCCTGGGTGCAGCCGGGCGGGTGCTGCATCGTAAAATGGGCCAGATCACGCCCCAGGACCTGCAGGATTGGTCGGTCCTGCGCTGAAGGATCGGCAGGCATCCAACGCCCTGCTGCATGCAAAAGCGCTGCCGAATGGCGGTTTGGGGTTGCTGGAGTTCATGAAAATTGATGATCGATGGCTGAGATAGGGTGAATTTGGAGTAAATTCGCGCCCTATTCAGTTTTTAGCCGTTGGAGCTTTCATGGATCTGCGAAAACTCAAAACCCTGATCGACCTGGTGTCCGAGTCGAATGTGTCCGAACTCGAAATCACCGAGGCCGAAGGCAAGGTCCGCATCGTCAAGAGCGGCGGCGCAGTGGTTCAGCAGTATGTTCCGGCCCCCGTGCAGGCAGCGCCCGCACCCGCCCCGGCAGCCGCAGCCCCCGTGGCCGAGCTGCCCGCGCCTGCTGCAGCCGCAGCGGCGGCCCCGTCGGGCCACATCGTCAAGTCACCCATGGTGGGTACCTTCTACCGCTCGTCCAGCCCCGGCGCCAAGCCCTTTGTCGAAGTGGGCAGCCAGGTCAAGGAAGGCGAGACCATCTGCATCATCGAGGCCATGAAGATCCTGAACGAGATCGAGGCCGACAAGTCGGGCACGGTGACTCGCATCCTGGGTGAGAACGGCCAGGCCGTGGAATACGGACAACCTTTGTTCGTCATCGAATAAGGCGCGCATGTTCAAGAAAATTCTGGTCGCAAACCGCGGGGGGCTTGCCGCAGGCAAGGCGAAGCAAATTGCACTGGCGCGCGCCAGCGCGCGGGCGATGAGCCGCGAGACAGCTTATGTTTAAGAAAATACTGGTCGCCAATCGCGGCGAAATTGCCCTTCGCATTCAGCGCGCCTGTAGCGAGCTGGGCATCAAGGCCGTGATGGTCTATTCCGAGGCCGACCGCGACGCCAAGTACGTCAAGCTGGCCGAGGAGGCCGTCTGCATCGGCCCCGCACCGTCTCCGCTGTCGTACCTCAACATGCCGGCCATCATCTCGGCCGCCGAGGTGACCGACGCCGAGGCCATCCACCCCGGCTACGGCTTTCTGTCCGAAAACGCCGACTTCGCCGAGCGCGTGGAAAAGAGCGGCTTCCAGTTCATCGGCCCCACGCCCGAATCGATCCGCATCATGGGCGACAAGGTCTCGGCCAAGCAGGCGATGATCCGCGCGGGCGTGCCCTGCGTGCCGGGCTCCGAGGGCGAGCTGCCCGACGACCCGGTGCAGATCCGCCGCATCGCCAAGGCCATCGGCTATCCGGTCATCATCAAGGCCGCAGGCGGCGGCGGTGGCCGGGGCATGCGCGTGGTGCACACCGAGGCGGCCCTGGTCAACGCCGTGCAGATGACCAAGGCCGAAGCCGGTGCGGCCTTTGGCAACCCGGCCGTGTACATGGAGAAGTTCCTCCAGAACCCGCGCCACATCGAGATCCAGGTGCTGGCCGACAAGCACCGCAATGCGGTGTACCTGGGCGAGCGCGACTGCTCCATGCAGCGCCGCCACCAGAAGGTGATCGAAGAGGCGCCGGCCCCGGGCATCCCGCGCAAGCTGATCGAGAAGATTGGCGAGCGCTGCGTGGCGGCCTGCAAGAAGATCGGCTACCGTGGCGCGGGCACGTTCGAGTTCCTGTATGAAAACGGCGAGTTCTACTTCATCGAGATGAACACCCGCGTGCAGGTGGAGCACCCCGTGACCGAGTGGATCACGGGCGTGGACATCGTGAAGACGCAGATCATGGTGGCGGCCGGCGAAAAGCTGCCCTTCACCCAGCGGCAGATCGAGATCCGCGGCCACGCCATCGAATGCCGGGTGAACGCGGAAGACCCGTACAAGTTCATCCCGTCGCCCGGGCGCATCACCACCTGGCACCCGCCAGGCGGCCCCGGCGTGCGCGTGGACTCGCACGCCTACACCAACTACTTCGTGCCCCCCAACTACGACTCGATGATCGGCAAGATCATCGTGCATGGCGACACGCGCGAGCAGGCGCTGGCGCGCATGCGCACGGCGCTGTCGGAGACGGTGATCGAGGGCATCAACACCAATGTGCCACTGCATCGCGAGCTGATGGTGGACGCCAAGTTCATGGCCGGGGGCACCAACATCCACTATTTGGAAGAATGGCTCTCGCACCACAAGCGGTGAGCGTCTCAGTCCACTGAAACCGAGAAATCGGCTGTGCGTGAGGGTCTGGCAGGGCCGCAATCTAGGCGTCGGGCGCAGCCGGGTTGGACACCCGGCGAGCACGGCAACGACGAGAGCGGCCCTGCCAGACCCTCACCCTTCGGGCCGGGGTGGCATCGGGCGCATCGCGGCGTTGGGGGCTTTGCCAAGGCGGCCAGCCTTGGCCGCAGCCCGCGCCTTGCGCTGCATCCCGTTGCCACCCCGGCGCACAGCCGATTTCTCGGCTTCAGTGGACTAAAGTGCTGCCCATGTCCCCACCCGTCATCGCCACATCCACCGCACCGGCTGCGTCGCCAGTGCTCCCGACCTCCGGCAACCTGCACGGCATTCTGGCCATGGTGGCCGCAGTGGGGTTCTTTTCCGTGATGGACGCGCTGCTCAAGACCTTGTCGGCCAGCTACCCAGCCATGCAGGTGGCGGCGCTGCGGGGGTGGGCGGCGTTGCCGCTGGTGGTGCTGTATGTGCTGTGGCGCGGCGAGGCGCGCGGGCTGCTCAAAGTGCGCTGGCCGCTGCATCTGCTGCGGGGTGTGCTCAACGTGTCGATGCTGGCGCTGTTTGCCTATGCGATCAAGGAGCTGGCGCTGGCCGAGGCCTACACGCTGTTCTTCATTGCGCCGCTCATCATCACGGCGCTGTCGACCGTGGTGCTGGGCGAGAAGGTGCGGGGCGCGCACTGGGTGGCGATTGCGCTCGGGCTGCTGGGGGTGGTGGTGGCGCTGCGGCCCAACCAGGATGCGTTCTTCACGCTGGGTGCGCTGGCGGTGCTGGGCGCGGCCGTGGGCTATGCGGTGTCGGCCATCACGGGCCGCGTGCTCACGCGCACCGACTCCAGCGCCAGCCTGGTGTTCTGGACCACGGCCTTCCTCGCGCTGGGCGCCGGGGCACTGGCACTGCCCGGCTGGGTGGGGGTGCAGTCGGCACACTGGCCGCTGGTGGCCGGGCTTGCGGTGACGGGTTTTGCGGGCCAGCTGGCGATCACCGAGGCGTTTCGCCACGGACAGGCGTCGGTGGTGGCGCCGTTTGAATACACCGCGCTGGCCTGGGGCATGGGGCTGGACTGGGTGCTGTGGCAGGCGGTGCCCGGCGTGCCCACCCTGGTGGGCGGCGCCATCATCATCGGCAGCGGGCTCTATCTGGTGCGGCAGGAGCACGCACAGCGCACACAGTCGGCCGCGCCGGGCTGACTTTGCTGGTCAACCCGTCACCACCGGCGCATCATTCGCCCCTGCCGTGCGCACGCGCGCGGCTCGGTCTGACACCCGGGCGCCGCGCCACGGCCTGTAATGAAGGCTTTCCAACGCTTCATGCCGACAAGGAGCCCGCCATGTCTTCACCCTCCCCCCAGCAAGCCACCATCAAGGGCCATGTGACCTACACCCCCGGCGACGGCGCCCCCCTCACCATTCCCAAGGGCCCTGTGGAAGTGACACGCGCCAAGGACAGCACCACCCTGAGCTGGACAGCCGACAACGACGCCGCAGGTTCGGCCGCCCTGCCCCAGGACCAGTTCAACCAGTACGTGCGCGAGGGCAAGATCCAGCTGCACAGCTGACCCGGCCTGCCCCCCTCTTCGCACAGCGCAGTGCACGGGCAGATTACTATTATTTTGATAGCTGAAAGCGCTTTACCATCAAGCGCTGACGCCACTTTTGACCCTAGAGCCTGTTCAATGTCTTTTTGGAGTCGCACAAGGTCCTTGCCGGGATGGGATGCCAGGCGCGGTGCGC
>NZ_JBMIRS010000119.1:0-10181 GCF_049198005.1 Paracidovorax sp. MALMAid1276
GCCCAGGGTAGTCCCCTGGGCGCAGGCGGTAGCACCGCGCGAGACCGGTTTATCGCGCGTTGCAGCCGATGCTCCTTCTGCCGCGCAGACTCCTGGTGATGCCTTGCTTGCTTCGGGCCGTTGCTCGGGGCCACGCTACCCGACTGGGTCGATCACGCTCATATCTTCCAGTGCTCGGCTATCCGGCACCAAGGACTGTCCCTCGGCACACGGCGCGAGTGCTGGGTAGGCTTGCCGGTGTTTGGTGCGCCCAGGTCCCCAGCGACGTTGCATCGGGCGTGACAAACCCATGCCCAACGTGAGCACGAACGGCGGCGGCCGCAAGCAAGGTGCGCCAAGCCAAAAAAAAGCCCGCAGACAGGCTGCGGGCTGGTGTTTGACGGACCGTTGCCGGGTGCATGGCACCCGGCAATGTGGGTGCGTCAGACCTTCTGCGCGGACATGAAGGTGTCGAAGCGCGACTCGGCAAAACGGAACCAGAGGATCTGGTCGCGCTGGAAGTTGCGCATGTCGGCGTAGATCTTCTTCCACTCAGGGCTCTTGGCATCGTTCTCGGCGAACACTTCCATCGAAGCCTTGAAGGAGGCGTCCAGAACGGCTTGCGAGAAAGGCAGCACCTTGGTCTTCGCAGCGACCAGTTGCTTGAGGGCACCCGGGTTCAGCGCGTCGTACTTGGCCAGCATGTCGGTGTGAGCGACCGCCGTGGCTGCGTCGATGATGGCCTTGTTGTCGGCCGACAGGGCCTCATAGGCCTTGTTGTTGACGAAGAAGTCCACCTCGGGACCGCCTTCCCACCAGCCGGGGTAGTAGTAGAACGGAGCGACCTTGTTGAAGCCCAGCTTCTGGTCGTCGTAGGGGCCCACCCACTCGGCGGCGTCCAGCGTGCCCTTTTCGAGCGACTGGTAAACCTCGCCACCGGGGATGCTCTGGGGCACGGCACCCAGCTTGGTCATCACTTCACCCACCAGACCGCCGCCCAGGCGCATCTTCAGGCCCTTGAAGTCGGCAGGGGTCTTGATTTCCTTGCGGAACCAGCCGCCCATCTGCGTGCCGGTGTTGCCGCCGGCGAAGCTGATGGCGTTGTAGTTGGCATAGAACTCGTTCATCAGCTTGCGGCCGTTGCCGTGCATCATCCACGCGTTCATCTGGCGGGCATTGAAGCCGAAGGGAATGGCCGAGCCCAGCGCGAAGGCGGGGTTCTTGCCGTAGAAGTAGTACGGCACCGTGTGGCACATCTCGACGGTGGCGCTCTGCACGCCATCCAGCACGCCGAAGGCGGGCATCAGCTCGCCGCCGGCGTGCACGGAGATTTCAAACTTGCCACCCGACATGGCCTTCACGGCCTTGGCGAAAACCTCAGCACCGCCGTAGATGGTGTCCAGCGACTTGGGGAAGCTGGAGGCCAGACGCCAGCGAATGGCGGCCTGGGCGTGGACAGCGGGCGCAACGCCTGCAGCCAGCACGCCGGCGATGCCGGCCTGCTTGATGATTGAACGACGATCCATGAGGTTCTCTCCGATATATTGATTGAAAAACTTGGGCGCACGCGTTGTGCACGGCGGTCCAAGGACTGTTTCAGCCGGGTTCATTGTAGGAACATGACCCTGAGGACTTTTGCGGGTTTTCCCGCGAAAAATCCACGTCTTGTACAAGACTTCAGGCTTCTGCAAGCATCTGTGCGACAGCGTGTGCGCACGCACCGGGACGCGCGCAAGCCACGGCACACTCAGGCACCGAATGGCGCGGCAGAGGGCGCGCCCAGCACGGGCTGCCGGGCCTCTCAGGCCGCGCGGGCCTGCTGCGAAACTGCCAGAAAGCGCGCCTCGATGGAGGCCTGGATGCCCTTGGCATCGAGCCCCTGCAGCGCCATGAGCCTGGCCGGGTCGCCGTGCTCGATGAACGCATCGGGCAGACCCAGCTGCAGCACCGGGCGCTCGATGCCTGCGGCGTGCAGCGCTTCGGTGACGGCGCTGCCCGCACCGCCCATGACGGCGCCGTCTTCCAGCGTGACCAGCGCATCGTGGCGCGCGGCCACTTCGCGCAGCAGCGCCTCGTCCACCGGCTTGGCCCAGCGCATGTTGACCACGGTGGCATCCAGGGCCTCGGCGGCTTCGAGCGCGGGATAAAGCAACGTGCCGAACGACAGGATGGCGATGCGCGGCGCATGGGCCTGGACAGGGGCAGCCGCATCACCGCCCCGGCGCTCGCGGCGGATCTCGCCCTTGCCGAAGGGCAGTGCATCGAGCCCGGCGAGCGGCGCCACACCGGCCCCGCTGCCACGTGGGTAGCGCACGGCCACCGGGTGGTCCTGCTCGAAGGCGGAGGTCAGCAGCTGGCGGCATTCGCGCTCGTCCGCGGGGCAGGCCATGCTCATGTTGGGAATGCAGCGCACGAAGGGGATGTCGTACGCGCCCGCATGCGTGGCGCCGTCGGCCCCCACCAGGCCCGCACGGTCCAGCGCAAACACGACGGGCAGGTTCTGCAGCGCCACGTCGTGGATCATCTGGTCGTAGCCGCGCTGCAGGAAGGTGGAATAGATGGCCACCACGGGCTTCACACCCTCGCAGGCCATGCCGGCCGCGAAGGTGACGGCATGCTGCTCGGCAATGCCCACGTCGTAGTAGCGGTCGGGGAAGCGCTTTTCAAACTCCACCATGCCCGAGCCCTCGCGCATGGCGGGCGTGATGCCCACGAGGCGCGCATCGTGCGCGGCCATGTCGCACAGCCACTGGCCGAACACCTGGGTGAAGGTGGGCTTGGGCGGCGTGGCGGGCTTGGTCAGGCCCACGCTGGGGTCGAACTTGCCGGGGCCGTGGTAGGCGATGGGGTCGGCCTCGGCCAGCTTGTAGCCCTGGCCCTTTTTGGTGACCACGTGCAGGAACTGCGGGCCCTTGAGGCTCTTGATGTTTTCGAGCGTGGGGATCAGCGAGTCGAGGTCGTGCCCGTCGATGGGGCCGATGTAGTTGAAGCCAAATTTTTCGAACAGCGTGGCCGGCACCACCATGCCCTTGGCCTGCTGCTCGAAGCGCTTGGCCAGCTCCAGCAGGGGCGGCACGGGCCTCAGCACGGTCTTGCCCACGTTCTTGGCGGCAGCATAGAACTGGCCGCTCATGAGCTGGGCGAGGTAGCGGTTGAGCGCACCCACGGGCGGGCTGATGCTCATGTCGTTGTCGTTCAGCACCACCAGCAGGTTGCAGTCGGCCACACCGGCGTTGTTCAGCGCCTCGAAGGCCATGCCGGCCGTCATGGCACCGTCGCCGATGATGGCCACCGCATGCCGGTTTTCGCCCTTGCGCTTGGCGGCCAGCGCCATGCCCAAAGCGGCGGAGATGCTGGTGCTGGAATGCGCCGTGCCGAAGGTGTCGTAGATGCTTTCGGCGCGCTGCGGAAAGCCCGAGATGCCGCCCAGCTGGCGCAGCGTGTGCATGCGCTCGCGCCGGCCGGTCAGGATCTTGTGCGGGTAGGTCTGGTGGCCCACGTCCCACACCAGGCGGTCTTCGGGGGTGTTGAAGACGCGGTGCAGGGCCACCGTCAGCTCCACCGTACCCAGGTTGGAGCTGAGGTGCCCGCCGGTCTGCGACACGCTCTCCAGCACAAATCCCCGCAGCTCTGCGGCCAGGGCCTTCAGGTCCGCGCGCGACAGCTGGCGCAGGTCGGCCGGGTCGTTGATGGTCTGCAGAAGGGGATAGGTGGTGGTGGACATTTACTATCTTTTTAATAGCTGTCAGCGCTTTACAGATAAGCGCTAACGGGCAATTTGATTCAAATTTTCACAGTGGGCAGGGCCGGCACGCGCCGGGTGGGCGCCGCGGCGGGCATGGCAGGCAGCCCCATCGCATCAGTACGACCGCCGCACCACCATGTCCGCCAGGGCCGCCAGCGCGCGGGTGTCGGGCAGGCCGCTGCGTGCCAGTGCTGCATGGGCCTGGGCCAGCAGGTCCTGCGCATGGGCCTGGGCCTGCTGCAGGCCCAGCAAGGATACATAGGTGGGTTTGTCGGCCGCCGCGTCCTTGCCGGCCGTTTTGCCCAGCGTGGCGGAATCGGCCACCACATCGAGGATGTCGTCCACCACCTGGAACGCCAGGCCCATGGCCGCGCCATAGTCCGACAAGGCCTGGTAGGCGGTGGGCGAAGCGCGGCCGCACACCGCGCCCATCAGCACACTGCCCTGCAGCAGCGCACCGGTCTTGAGCAGGTGCATGCGGCGCAGCTGGTCTTCCGTCAGCGCCACGCCCACGCTGGCCAGGTCGATGGCCTGCCCGCCGGCCATGCCGGCCGAGCCTGCGGCGTGCGCCAGCAGGCGGCACAGCGTGGCCTGGGTGACTGCGGGGATGTCCGAGCCGCCGGGCGTGAGCAGCTCGAACGCAAAGGCCTGCAGCGCATCGCCCGCCAGCAACGCCGCCGCCTCGCCAAACTTCACATGCACGGTGGGCTTGCCCCGGCGCAGCACGTCGTTGTCCATGCAGGGCATGTCGTCGTGCACCAGCGAATAGGCGTGGATGAGTTCGACCGCGCAGGCGGCGCGCAGGGCGGCATCGTCCATCGCGGCCCGGTCTGCCGCCTGTGCACCACCTTCAGCGCTGGCGCCAGCGCTGCCTGCAGCCTCGTGCGCGGCCAACACCAGCAGCGGGCGCAGGCGCTTGCCGCCATCCAGCACGGCATAGCGCATGGCGTCGCCCAGGCCCGCCGGCGCATCCACGCCCACCCATTGCGACAGGGCCTGCTCCACGCGGGCGAGGTGGTGCAGGCTCCAGGGGCCGGTGTCAAAAACGGATTGGAGGGGCATGGGGACGGCGCTCATTCCTGCGTCCATGGTTGCAGCTGGCCCTCGTCCAGCACCTTGATCTGGTCCTGCACGGCTTCGAGCCGCTGGCGGCAGAACGCCAGCAGCGTGGCGCCACGCTGGTAGCCGGCCAGCATCTGGTCCAGCGGCAACTGGCCCGATTCGATGCGGGCCACCAGCTGCTCCAGCTCTTCCAGCGCGGCTTCGTAGCTGGAAGGTTCTGCAGGTGGGGGGGGTGCGGCAGGGGCCTTGGGCATGGGCGGGGCGCGGAGCGCGGGTGAAAAACCGACGATTTTAGGCGCACCGCTGCCGTGCCTGCGGCGCGCCGCCATGGGCCTTTGGCGAGGATGGCACCACTGGCCCGAAAGGGGCGGGAGCGCTTGCACGCGCGGCCTAATCACGTAACGGGGGTGCGGGAATAACCCCACCGCCTATAATCCCATTTCTTTCGTCGAACCGGCTGTGGGTACTTTGCTCGGCCGGTTTCGTTTTTTCATGCGCCAGAGCGCACCTCCCTGTGGGGAGTCTTTAGGTCAGGTCACCCATGTCTGATTTAAGTCTTCAACTGCAGCAGGCCGCAAGCCAACTACCAGTTTCAAGCTACTTTGACGAGGCGCTGTTCCAGCGCGAACTCGCCACCATCTTCCAGCGCGGGCCCCGTTATGTGGGGCACCAACTGGCGGTGCCCAACCCGGGCGACTACCACGCCCTGCCCCAGGAGGGCGAAGGCCGTGCGCTGGTGCGCAATGCGCAGGGCGGCGTCGAACTCGTCTCCAACGTCTGCCGCCACCGCCAGGCCGTCATGCTCAAGGGCCGTGGCTCGCTGCAGGGCCAGGGCAAGGGCCACGCGGGCGGCAACATCGTGTGCCCCCTGCACCGCTGGACCTACAGCCCGAAGGGCGAGCTGCTGGGCGCGCCGCATTTTGCGCACGACCCCTGCCTGAACCTGAACAACTACCCGCTGCGCGAGTGGAACGGCCTTCTGTTTGAAGACAACGGCTGCGACGTGGCCGCCGAGCTGGCCCGCATGGGCCCACGCGCCGACCTGGACTTTGACGGCTACGTGCTGGACCACGTCGAGCTGCACGAGTGCAACTACAACTGGAAGACCTTCATTGAGGTCTATCTGGAGGACTACCACGTCGGCCCGTTCCACCCGGGCCTCGGGCAATTCGTCACCTGCGACGATCTGCGCTGGGAGTTCGGCCAGAACTACTCGGTGCAGACCGTGGGCGTGGCCAACCGGCTGGGCAAGGCGGGCAGCCCCGTGTACGAGCGCTGGCACAAGGCCCTGCTCGACTACCGCGAAGGCAAGCCGCCGCAGTACGGCGCCATCTGGCTCACGCTGTACCCGCACATCATGGTCGAGTGGTATCCGCATGTGCTCACCGTGTCCACGCTGCACCCCGTCAGCCCCACCAAGACGCTGAACATGGTGGAGTTCTTCTACCCCGAGGAAATCGCTGCCTTCGAGCGCGAATTCGTCGAGGCGCAGAAGGCCGCCTATATGGAAACCTGCGTCGAGGACGACGAGATCGGCGAGCGCATGGACGCCGGCCGCAAGGCGCTGCTGGCGCGGGGCGACAACGAGGTCGGCCCCTACCAAAGCCCCATGGAAGACGGCATGCAGCACTTCCACGAGTGGTACCGCAAGGCGATGGGCGGCGTCCCCCTGGGCAGCGAGGCCGCGAAGCGCTGAATACAGCGGCAAAACACCGCCAATCGGCAGGTCCACCTCGGCCTGCTCTCATTACAATAGCTGCCGGTGCTTAAAAATTAAGCGCCGGCAGCTATTTTCATTTCTGCACCGCCGCTGGTGCACGTCACAAAGATCACAACCCGATGCAAGCCCTCTGGATGGTGTTGGCCGCGTTTCTGTTTGCCAGCATGGGGGTGTGCGTCAAGATCGCGTCGGACTTCTTCAACTCGGCGGAGCTGGTGTGCTACCGCGGCATCATCGGCATGGGCATCCTGTGGCTGCTGTCGCACTCGCAGAAGGTGACGCTGGCCACCCGCTACCCCGGCATGCACGCCTGGCGCAGCCTGGTCGGAGTGGCGTCGCTGGGCGCCTGGTTCTACGCCATCGCCCACCTGCCGCTGGCCACGGCCATGACCCTCAACTACATGAGCAGCGTGTGGATCGCCGCCTTTTTGGTGGGCGGCACGCTGCTGGCGTGGCGGCCCTCTGCCGCAGCGCCCCGGCCTGCCCTGCAGGGGCCGCTGGTGCTCACGGTGCTGACCGGTTTTGCGGGCGTGGTGCTCATGCTGCGCCCCAGCCTCGACCAGAACCAGGCCTTTGCAGGGCTGGTTGGCCTGCTGTCGGGCCTGTCGGCCGCGTTTGCCTACATGCAGGTGGTGGCCCTCTCGCGCCTGGGCGAACCCGAGTCGCGCACCGTTTTCTACTTCGCCGTGGGCTCTGCGGTGGCGGGCGGCTTGGCCATGCTGTTCACCGGCATGTCGGACTGGCCCAGCTGGCAGGCCCTGTGGCTGCTGCCCATCGGCGTGCTGGCCGCCGGGGGCCAGCTGTGCATGACCCGCGCCTACGCCAGCGCCAAGAGCCAGCGGGGCACGCTGGTGGTGGCCAACCTGCAGTATTCGGGCATCGTGTTTGCGGGCATCTACAGCGTGGCCCTGTTCGGCGACAAGATCCCGCCCATCGGCTGGCTCGGCATGGCGCTCATCGTGGGCAGCGGCATCCTCGCCACCATCCTGCGGGCACGCGCCGCACCGGGCACCCCGGCGGAGGAACATTGAGCCCCCGCCTGGGCGCGAGTGTTGGCCCAAGGCCTACATACAGCGCACCACCACTGCGCACAATGAAAGCACCGCCATTTCCATGATGGCACCGCCCGTTCCACACCGCGCGGCCGGCCCCGCCACCGATCACACCATGACCTACACCACCCTGATCTCCGCCGAACAACTCCAGTCGCTGATGGCCAGCGGCGCGCCGCTGATGGTGTTCGACTGCAGCTTCGAACTCATGCAGCCTGCAGCGGGCGCGCAGCAATATGCGCAGGCCCACATCCCCGGCGCGGTGTATGCCCACCTGGACACCCACCTGAGCGCCAAGCACGGCGCGCCCGGTGCGGGCGGCACCTTGACGGCGCAGGAGGCCGACCAGCCCGCCTCCGGCGGCCGCCACCCGCTGCCCAGCCGCGAGCGCTTTGCGACGTGGCTCAGCAGCGTGGGCTTTGCCAACAACATGCAGGCCGTGGTGTACGACCGCCAGGGCGCCAACTACTGCGGCCGGCTGTGGTGGATGTTGAAGTGGGCAGGCCACGATGCCGTGGCCGTGCTCGACGGCGGCCTGCAGGCCTGGCAGGCGGCCGACGGCGCCGTGCGCAGCGGCGAAGAGCCCGCGCACTTCCAGTCCCACTTCAAGCTGGGCGCGCCCTTGCGCACGCTGGCCACCGCCGGCGATGTGCTGGCGCGGCTGGGCCAGCCCGGGCAGACCGTGATCGACGCGCGTGCGGGCGCCCGCTACCGGGGCGAGGTCGAGCCGCTTGACCCGGTGGCCGGCCACATCCCCGGCGCGCTCAACCGGCCTTTTGTCGACAACATCGGCGCCGATGGCCGCTTCAAGCCTGCCGCGGTGCTGCGCGCCGAATTCGAGGCCCTGCTGGCAGGCCGCGACCCCGCCACCGTGGTGCACCAGTGCGGCAGCGGCGTGAGCGCCGTGCCCAACCTGCTGGCGATGGAAGTGGCGGGCCTGGGGCCCACGGCGCTGTTTGCGGGCAGCTGGAGCGAGTGGTGCAGCGATCCCGCGCGACCTGTGGAGAAATAGATAGCCCCCACGCTCCCCACTGCGTGTGGTTGCTGCCCCCCGAGGGGGCCGCTTTTCATCTTGGGGCGGCCCGGCGATGAAAAATTGCCCCCACGCTCCCCACTGCGTGTGGTCGCTGCCCCCCAGAGGGGGCCGCTTTTCATCTTGGGGCGGCCCGGCGATGAAAATGGGCTGAAAACACACCCACACCACCCACGCCGTTGCCAAAGGTGCAAAAAAGATGGTTTTGAGGGCGCTATCAAAACCATGAGCAGAATCGGGCGCACCGTGCGCCCGGGTGCAGCAAGCGCCACCGCCTGAAATGCCAGCAAGTGGCTGATGCGTGTGTAAGGCAAATTCCTACACAGCCCACCGCAGAACCAGACACGCTGCGCATCCAAACCCCGACTTAATTTCTGATTGGGGCGGTTTCACAATCCATTTCAACGGATCACGCAACACCTGCAGACGGCAGGAAACGCAAGGCCCGGAACTGGAAAAAAGGAAGCCGCCATGACCAACGAACAACTCCTCGCTGAAATCCGCGAAGCCAACCTCACCTACCTGATGCTGGCCCAGAACCTGATTCGCCAGGACAAGGCGGAAGCCGTGTTCCGGCTGGGCATGAACGAGGAATCGGCCGACATCCTGGCATCGCTGTCTGCAGCGCAGGTGATGAAGCTGGCCTCGCGCAACACGCTGCTGTGCAGCTTCCGCGTGGATGACAACCTGGTGTGGAGCCTGCTCACCAACCATTCGGCCAAGAAGGTGGGCAACGACGCCACCAACACGCTGCACGCCAACATCCTGATGGCCAGCCGCGTGTCGGAAGTGCTCTGACCCCGTCGCCCAACGCCCGCCCTTTTGCCTGAAAGCCCGCCATGCCCTCCTCCTCCACCACCGCCAAAGCCCCCGTCAAGAGCGTTCTGAACGAGTCCAAGCAGATCGAGCGCGCTGCCATGCTGATCCAGATGGGTGCCCGCATGCAGGTGCTGGAGTCCGAGACCACGCTGTCGTACGAGCGGCTGATCCGGCTGTACAAGGAGATCGCGGGCAAGTCGCCGTCCAAGGGCCAGCTGCCATTTTCGACGGATTGGTTCCTGACCTGGCAGGAGAACATCCACAGCTCGCTGTTCCTGAACATCTACGAATATTTGTCCAAGGGCGTGGACCTGGACGCGGTGGAACTGCTGACCAAGGCCTACCGCCTGTACAACGAGCAGGTCGCCACGGCCGAGATCGAGCCGCTGCTGTCCTTCACCCGCGCCTGGCGCCTCGTGAAATTTGTGGACGCCGGCATGCTGACCCGCACCCAGTGCAGCCAATGCAGCGGCCAGTTCGTGACCGAGCTGTATGAGAACCGCCACTTCACCTGCGGCCTGTGCAACCCACCCGCCCGCGCCGGCAAGAGCAAGTCGGCTGGCGCGCTGATGCTGCACTGAATACCGACCATCCCCTGAGCGGCTGACCGGCTGCACCGCTCGGTGCTGGCCGCCCCAGGCGGCAGCTCTTCGGGCTGTCCAAACCTGCGCAGGCAGGCTTGGAGCCGCAGCCCTCAGCCCCTTGCTCTCGAATCGCTGCGCGATTCGGGAAGGGGACGCAGCCCTCGCTGCGGGGCGGCCCTGGCTCGGC
>NZ_JBMIRS010000120.1:0-1214 GCF_049198005.1 Paracidovorax sp. MALMAid1276
ATCCACTGCGCACCGTGCCTTGCATCCCATCCCGACAAGGCCGCTGCGCGACCCCTGGGAGATCGTAAACACGTTCTTAGGCCGTCTGCGTGGCCACCCCCGCAGACGCAAAGCTCGCCATCTCGGCCAGCACGGCGCAGGCCGACTGCAACAGCGGCCAGGCCAGCGCCGCGCCCGAGCCCTCGCCCAGCCGCAGCCCCAGGTCCAGCAGCGGCTCGGCCTGCATCTGCGCCAGCATCAGCGCATGGCCGCGCTCGCCCGAGCGGTGGGCAAACACGCAGCGCTGCAGCACCGCCGGCTGCAACCGGCTGGCCACCAGCACGGCGGCGCTGGTGATGAAACCGTCGACCACGATCACGCGGCGCTCGGCTGCGGCCTGCAGCACCGCGCCGACCAGGGTGGCAACCTCGAAGCCGCCCAGCGCCGCCAGTGCCTCCAGCGGGCTGGTGGCTTCAGCATTCACGTCCAGCGCCTGCTGCAGCACGGCCCGCTTGCGCGCGATGCCCGCAGCGTCCAGACCCGTGCCCGCGCCGGTCACATCGGCCAGCGGCAGCCCTGCCAGCCGCGCCAGCAGCAGCGATGCCACCGAGGTGTTGCCAATGCCCATCTCGCCCAGCAGCACGGCGTTGCCGGGCAGGCTGCGCACCACGTCCATGCCGTTGGCAATGGCCTGCCTGCACTGCGCCGCCGTCATCGCCGGGCCCACCGAGGCATCGGCCGTGCCCGGTGCCACCTTGCGCACCAGCAGGCGCGTGGTGCCGGGCGCCTCGTGCGGCCCGACGTTGCGGGCCACGCCGCAATCCACCACCGTGAGCTGCAGGCCGTGCTGGCGCGCCAGCACGCTGACGGCGGCACCACCGGCCAGAAAGTTTTCCACCATCTGCCAGGTCACATCGCTGGGGAAGGCCGACACCCCCTTGGCCGCCAGGCCATGGTCGCCCGCGCACACCAGCATCTGCGGCTGAACCAGCGCTGGGGCGTCGGTGCCCAGCACCTGGCCCAGGCGCAGGGCCAGGGCTTCGAGCCGCCCCAAGGAGCCGAGGGGCTTGGTCTTGTTGTCCAGCAGATGCTGCAGGCGGGCGGTGAGAGCGGCGTCGGAAATATCGGCGACAGCGGGAAGTGCGAATTCGGCAATGGCTTGCATGGTGCGTGAAAGGCTGCGGAAAAAGGGGGGGGGGGGGGGGGGAAAAAAAAAAGAAAGGCCGGCTCAACCG
>NZ_JBMIRS010000128.1:0-4099 GCF_049198005.1 Paracidovorax sp. MALMAid1276
CCGATTGCGTTGGTCAATGCCAACGGAGAGCAACAAGGGCAAGTGGCCTGGGCGGCCAGGTACACAGCTTGGGGGGAGGTTGAAGATGAGTACAACCCAAACCAGATCCACCAGCCGATACGGTTCCAGGGCCAGCAATTCGACCAAGAGACGAACCTTCACTACAACCGGTTCAGGTATTACGACCCAAACGTGGGGCAGTACATCACTCAGGATCCTATTGGATTAATGGGCGGGAGAAATCTATATGCCTTTGTGGGAGGTGATCCATTGGGGTGGATCGACGCGTTGGGTCTTGAGCCGGGCACGATGGCGCAACGCGGATATCTTAGTAATGGCAGATCAAGTTATCCAGGTCTAATAGGTGAGGATCAGAAAGGAGTGCTTTTGTTTGATGAAAATAATCCTAATTTTCACAGTTATAACGTCAGAAACTCATGCTCTAAAGGGACGGCGGGATGCACTCTGAAAAATGTTTCAGATGGATTAATGAAGTTTCCAGCGCCTGGCGCCAGTGGGGAGCCTATTAAAGATGGGCAAAGGGGTTTTGCAATACCAGTAGGGCCAGTGAGTCATTCTATAAATGCAGATAGAACGATGGTTACAAATATAACAGAGAAAGGCCATCTATTATACCCAGGTATAGTCCGACGATGGGTGACGGAGAGCGCAAATAACATAACAGTACACACCTACGGCGAAGGTGTTGGGGCAATGGGCGGCTTGAATAACGCCCTGGCAGACACTTTGTGGAATGGTGTAGATAAAAATATATTTGACTATGCGAAGAGTTGCAAATGAAGAGGCATTTATTTGGAATTATTATTTCATCGATTTTTGTTTCGCTGGGCTTTGTTGTTTTATTTGACGATGATTTTTGGAGTCTGTTTTTTTATGTATGGCCAATAGTTTTTATTTGTGCTGCCGTGTTAACAATATTGCTTCTGCCACCTGTGATCTTTTTAAGTGATTTCCTGGAGGTTCCCTGGCTGCTGTGTTGCGCATTTATGATTGGTGGAACTGCGACGTTGGTAGTTGTATTTTTATTCTTTCATTTTGTTCCGGCTTGGAATGTTATCACGATATATTATTTTATCTTTGGTGGTATTTCGGGGGTGGTTTCTTACGGAACGAATTTAATTGTCAACAAGAATATTTGCGGCATGAGTTTGTAGGAGCATTGTTTTTCTTTCTAGTCCCGTGGGGGGTATCAAATTCCTAGCGTTTCTGCTCAGGCGGGCGTTGTTTTTGGCGGCGTGAACAGGTCTCGTGGGATTGCAAAGAACATTAATGGCCGTGTTCAGCAAGTATGCATGACTGTCGCAAAAGATAATAATGGAATAGCAGGAATTACAGTTGGTCCAGGCACGGAGCTCGTCGGGTCAATAACTCATGCTGAGACAGGAGATTGGAGTATGCGAGAAGCACTGGTGCGTGCGTTTGACAAATATCTGGGTGGAAGGTAAATTGATTTATGAGGCCGCTAAAAAAGTACAGGATAATTTTCCTCCTGTTTTTCTTCATTAGCATGATAATTGGAGCGCTTATGGTTTATGTAAGCGAGAACTTTTTGTATGTAGCATTTGTGAATTTAATTGTATTTGGCTTGTGTTTGCGAAATATTTCTTGCCCTCGATGTGGTCACCCTATCGGGCCAGTTCGAGGTGAGTTTTTTGATGTTATTTTTGATCATATGCTTCGGAGAAATTGTAGAAAATGCGGTGCAAGCTTGAAATAATTCGAAGAAGCCATATTTGGCAGCCGCGTGAAACTGACGCCTCGGGCAGGTAAACCCGCAGGAGCGACCGCAACACCCGGCGCCAACTGGAATGCCCAGGGCCAGCAATACCTGCACGACCCGCGCTTCAACCTGCTGCAGCCCGAGCAGAACCCGGACAGCCCCGCAGACCAGACCGTGGAGCGATGGCGGGACAACCGCATTGGCTGGAGCCAGGCCGAAGGCGAGAGCGGAAGCAAAGACAACCAAGGAACGACCCACTACCGCTATGACCGCTGGGGCAACCGCACGCAGACCCTGCACAGCGATGGCAGCACTACCGCCCTGCACTACGACAGCCTGCACCAGCTGCGCGAGGCCATACAGATCGATGCCCAAGGGAAAGTGCAAAGCACCACCACCTACCGCTACGACACATTCGGACGGCGGGTGAGCAAAACCCACCAAGCGGGAGCACAACAACCAAGCCAGACCACCCACTACGGCTGGGACGGGGTCCGACTGGTGCACACGGAAACTGCAGAGCACATTCATCACACGGTGTATGAGCCGGGCAGCTTTGTGCCACTGCTGCAGGTGCAGAGAAGCAAGGACAAAGAGGGGCAGGCTGATCCGGTCACAACCTTGCTGAGCCTGGGCGACAGCGAAGCGAGCAACACCCTGGACCAAGAGCTGCCTCGCCACGAACGAGAGATGCTGCACGAAGCCCTGAGAGAGGTGCTGCAGCCGGGCTACGAACTGTCAGCGCTCTTGCCGCAGGAGATGCGGGCGCAGGTGCGGGAGTCGATCCAGGCGCTCAAGGACATGCAAGCTCAAAGCGAAGAGCAAAACCCGCTCACGATTCGGCACGTGCTCACGGATCACCTGGGCACGCCGATTGCGGTGATCAACGCCAACGGAGAGCAACAAGGGCAAGTGGCCTGGGCGGCTAGGTACACAGCTTGGGGGGAGATTGAAGAGGAATACAACCCCAACCAGATTCTCCAGCCGATACGGTTCCAGGGCCAGCAATTCGACCAAGAGACAAAACTTCATTACAACCGGTTCAGGTACTACGACCCGAGGGTGGGGCAGTATGTGACGCAGGATCCTATCGGTCTTCACGGAGGCGGCGACCTATATGAATACGGACTAAATCAACCTCTATCCGCCTCGGATCCAACCGGCTTACTCGCACCCCTTGCAATTTTTGGTTATATGGCTATGGCAGGGGCATTTTCAGGCGGCGCAGCAAATGTGGTTAAACAGAAGGTAATTGAAGGCAAATGCCTAAAGGATATAGATTTAATGGGTGTTGCTAATAGTACGGTATGGGGAGGGTTGGGGGGCGCTGCTATGCCTTTGCTGGGATCGACTGTGACGGGGGCGATGGCAATTGGTGCTGTAACGGGGGGCGGCCAATACATCACTGGAGCAGCATTGGAGGGAGCTCAGCCTACGTTGATCGATCTCGGGGTGAATGCGGGGATGGGAGCCGTCGGCGGAGGGTTAGGTGGAAAATATACGCCCCCAACAAATTGGGGAGGGTTGGGCAAGTGGGGCAACCTAGCGCGAGAGGCCTATACCGATGTTGCGAAGGCTCAGAATCTAACGCCAAAATCTATCGGACAAGCTTTTGGGGGAAATGTTGCGTCTAATGTAGATCCTCGAAGCAATCTTCCGTGCGTCACATGCGCGCCAAAAAAATGTTGAGCTAGCTTATGGGAAATAAATTGCATCTCTTGCCAACCAGTTGGCTGGGGCTCGCGTGGCTCACAGTTGTTTACTTGGCTGCACTTTGCTTCCTCATATTATTTTACGACTTGGCGGGGGCGAGGTATAAAAAATCCGAATGGATTAGAGTTCCCGCGATTTCGATAGAGATTGATGAGTGCAGCTATTCCGAGCGTTATGTTGAGGTATTTTATAGTTATTCATATAAGGGTGTTTTGTATGTGAATAGTTTGGTGGGCTTGGATGGCCTAAGGTGTCTGGATAAAAAATCTCCTCGTCGTATAAATGGCATAAAAGACATAGCACTAAAGGGGGGCGGCACTATTGTTGTTAACCCTCAAAACCCTTCGGAATCGTATTTGAATGATGATCCATCGAAGTTTTGGATTTCTTTGGCTTTGATGTTGTTTTTTTTGACTCATCCTGTGTTTTTGATTATCCTTCTGGTTATTAAAAAGAGATCATATTTGTACTATTGAGCCCGTCCTGAACAATTCCGTTATCAACAGCAGACCGGTCCGCGGTCACCTGGAGCGCGACAAGCTGCACCGTGAAGTGGGCCGCAGCCTGCACCTGCTGCAAAGCGGCGCAGCGCACGAACACGCGCCCGCCGCCATCACCCAGACCCGCCAGCTCGACCCCCTGGGC